>NZ_ADFQ01000001.1:0-3549 GCF_000177355.1 Prevotella amnii CRIS 21A-A | reverse complement strand
AAGGAATATATCACCAATGATCAGTGGTCTCCACGACAAATATCAGGTTATCTGCGCAAGAATGAGGGAATAAAGGTGTCCCACCAATCCATTTATAATATCATTCATAATTATACAACAGGGGAACTTGCCAAACACACAAGGCATAAGATGAAATACAGGCATCGTCCCAAGGTGTGGACATCTTCCAATTAAAGACAGGTTGAGTATCCATGAAAGAAGTAAGGAAGTTGACGGGAAGAGATTTTGAGATGGACTTAATCGTAGCCCCTGACCAACATGCCATACTCACACTGGTAGAGAAATCCACCAATATGCTGCTTATGCAGAAACTGCCATTTGGGAAGCAGTCAAAGTCTCTGGCAAAGGTAGTTAGGGAACTGCTGCTACCATACAAGGACATTCTGAAGACCATTACAACAGACAACGGACCTGAATTTGCAGCACATAAGGACATTACCAAGTTCTTAGGAGTGCCCGTATACTTCGCTGATCCATATTGTTCTTGTCAAAAAGGAACTATTGAGAATACAAATAAACTAATCAGACAATATATACCGAAAAAGGATTCGTTTGAACATTATACAGAAAAGAGAATTATGTCGATACAAAAGAAACTGAACGAAAGACCGAGAGAAAAATTAAACCTTTCTACATCTAAGTGCGAGTTCTTCAAACACGTTTTGTAATTTTGCACTTGCTGGTTGACTCTGCGACACTTAAACTGATTGTGCAAAGATAATATTTTCTGATGAAAACAGTGTGCTTTTACGGAAATAAATTGTAGGTACACCTTAAATTAGTCACATCTAATTCTATTGGAAATAATTTGTTCAAGTTTTAGTACTGTTATTATGCTATCAAAAAGACTCATAATTAATCATTTTACACTGTAAAGTGAGAAAAAAAGAGAAAAGTGAAACTTTTTTAAAGAAAAACACTTCGAAAAATTTGATAAATTGAAATATTTTGCATAATATTGCACTTAGAGGTATAGAACAAACGTTATGGTATTATCATAATGCATCAATATATATTTTAATTGTAAAGGTAAATGTTCTAGTATGAAACAGAGTATTATCATATTTTTATTGACTTTTCTTTATCCCTTTAACACATTTGGACAAAGTCCTATGGATTCAACTTTGCTTCAGGTGTTTGACATTGATAGTATTACACCTATTATTAGAGCTACTGTCACTCTTTTCCCTAAAGAGGGTAAACCGTTGAGGTTTATAACAGACTCTATCGGAAATACCTACATTCCAAACGATGTCATTGCTCGAAGAATTCAAATCAGCTATTTCGGCGACGAATTGTTAGATAGTACCTTACACTGCTGGCAAAAACAAATTAAGTTTTATGTAAATTCTTATAAGGTTTTGGATGAAGTTAAAATAAATGGCTATCGTAAGATGGTAAAACATTCACTCATACAAGATGTTATTAAAATAAAAGATGTAGAAGTATTTAAGCATCAAAACTTAGGTGCGATATTGAATTTTATACCTGGTGCTCTATACAATGATGAAGAATTCTCTTACTTTAGGCATCCAATAGCAGGAATACGGTTGGGTACAACGGGAGTTCTTAAACCTGTAACAAAAGAGATTATAAATAATCTGCGTTCATTATTTACGGAGAATATTGATGAAATAAGATTAAAGAAACTTACTTTAGGGCACGGAATACAATATGAGCTAATTATTATATTAAATAAGGATAACAATTATTCTTTGACCCCCTCTCTTGAAGCTTATTCGGGAAAAAATGGGAATGTTATAGGTAATGTGTTTACACAGTTGAGTAAAAATAAATTCAATACGACATTGCTTATTACAGGAGAATTATTAAAAAAAATGAAAGGAGAATTCTCTATTTATGATTATGGAAACAAAAAAAACATTATAGATTTTGCTGATAAGGAGTGCGAAAAATATTTTTATGCTGACTATAGTGGGGAGCTTACATTCAATAAAGCACTTTCTGCTGGATTAAATCTTAATTATGGGATAGATAATACAAAGAAACGTAGAAATTCTGTGGAATTATTAGAAATTAAAGATATACTATATTATCCACAAAAGTTTAATGATTTTACAGGTAGTTTTTTCTTAAATAGCAATATGGGAAACCATACATTACATTGGGAGGCTTCCTATAATAGATCTATATCAGACATTACTGTCTCCATAGATAATATCCAATCACAGCACCTTAAAAATATAAGCATATCTCCAAATTCCTTTTTGGAATATACTTATACAAATAAATCTAAGAATTTTAGTGTAAATGGTAACATAGCTTATTCTTATCTAGAAATTAAAAATATGGATTCCAATGTAAACAACTCACAGAGTAAACATAAAGAACACACGTTCACTTCGGGAGTTTCCGTTTTTATGGAATATAGCCAATTTAGCGGAAATGCCGTACTACAAGTGGAACATAATAACAATAACCATTATAAAACAATGTCTTTTCTCCCTAAAATATCTTTGAGATATAGTGAGAAATCTATAGGAATAGATATCAATTATGAAAAAACGATTAATCGCCCATTAGCATGGATGCTGACAAACTATAAGACAATAGAAACTGGTAAAGTGTTGCAATCTGGCAATAATTTACTTACTCCATCCACAAAACATCAAGTGGACGCTAGTCTTACCTATTCAAACTTTGTATTTTGTCTTTCAAAGCAATGGGTAAACAATGTTACAGAGCTACAAGCAGATAATTATGACAAAAAAGGGAACCTTATAAAGAAATGGCAAAATATAGGGAAAATAGATAGTTGGGGGTTATCTGTTTATTATAACCTCAGGAAAAAACGTTATTATTTGAACCCTAGTATTAACTTAGAATTTGGACGTTTTTACAATGGCTATGATTGGAGAAATAATCATTTGTTAGTGGCAACAGTCCCATTTCAGTTAATGTTCGGTGATCACAAAATATCGTTGAATACTACATATATTGCTAAAAATAAGAGTAATCAAAGAATAATAAACGATATGTTCATAATGGATATTAATTATTCCTATTATATTCCACGAAGTAATATCACGTTATCACTTTTTGCGCGAGATATCTTTAACCAAAAATCTATAGAGACGTATAGTATAAACGACAAACAATACCAATCCTCTACCATTTTGTACAAGGATAAAAGGCAGTTTGGTATTTCAATTGTATATGAGTTTTCAAAAGGAAATACAAATTCTATTAGCGGAGCAAGAAACAATCAAAATAGAAATAAATAACCTTAAGTAGGGGTTATTATGTATAACAATATAAAAATTAAATTTATAAAAAAAAAGAAAAATTATGGACATTAAGACTTTTGAAAGTCTTAGTTGCAAAGAGCAAATTCATTTGAAAGGAATTGCTGGAGCTCCAAATTCATCTGACTCAGAATTGGCAAAATCAACTAGTAATGACAAATCCATAAATTCAGATACGTCCACTCACTCAGACACGTCTTCATACAATGACAGTTCGACTCATCATGATTAAGGATTAAGTAATTTAGGAGCAGTTACTTTA
>NZ_ADFQ01000002.1:0-1025 GCF_000177355.1 Prevotella amnii CRIS 21A-A | reverse complement strand
ATAAACATCTGCAATTCAAGCCCGGGTAAGGTTCCTCGCGTATCATCGAATTAAACCACATGTTCCTCCGCTTGTGCGGGCCCCCGTCAATTCCTTTGAGTTTCACCGTTGCCGGCGTACTCCCCAGGTGGGATGCTTAATGCTTTCGCTTAGCCGCTAACACTAGGTGCTAACAGCGGGCATCCATCGTTTACTGTGCGGACTACCAGGGTATCTAATCCTGTTCGATACCCGCACCTTCGAGCTTTAGCGTCAGTTGCGCTCCCGTAAGCTGCCTTCGCAATCGGAGTTCGTCATGATATCTAAGCATTTCACCGCTACACCATGAATTCCGCCTACGTTGTGCGCACTCAAGTCTGCCAGTTCGCGCTGCAATCTAAAAGTTGAGCTCCTACATTTCACAACACGCTTAACAAACAGCCTACGCTCCCTTTAAACCCAATAAATCCGGATAACGCCTGGACCTTCCGTATTACCGCGGCTGCTGGCACGGAATTAGCCGGTCCTTATTCGTATGGTACATGCAATAAGGGACACGTCCCTCACTTTATTCCCATATAAAAGCAGTTTACAACCCATAGGGCCGTCATCCTGCACGCTACTTGGCTGGTTCAGGCTCTCGCCCATTGACCAATATTCCTCACTGCTGCCTCCCGTAGGAGTTTGGACCGTGTCTCAGTTCCAATGTGGGGGACCTTCCTCTCAGAACCCCTACTGATCGTTGCCTTGGTGGGCCTTTACCCCGCCAACAAGCTAATCAGACGCATCCCCATCCAATACCGATAAATCTTTCGTCGAAATCTCAGGCGATCAAACGACTACATAGGGCATTAGGCCAACTTTCGCTGGGTTATTCCCTAGTAATGGGTAGGTTGGATACGCGTTACTCACCCGTGCGCCGGTCGCCATCATAAATTGCAAGCAATCTATATGCTGCCCCTCGACTTGCATGTGTTAAGCCTATAGCTAGCGTTCATCCTGAGCCAGGATCAAACTCTCCATTGTAAAATCTTTTTTAATGATGG
>NZ_ADFQ01000003.1:0-177975 GCF_000177355.1 Prevotella amnii CRIS 21A-A | reverse complement strand
GAAGATAAGTGCGTGTAGTGAAGGATATTTTTAAAAGTTTTAGTAATAAAAAGTTTGCAGATTTATCTTAATTTTATTTACTTTGCAGGTAATTTGAAAGATAATAACTAAAACCAAAAATATGGAAAGTGAAAACAATCAGACACCCTTATGTGGCTTGTCTAAAGAGAAATTCCTCTCAAAGGTAGATGGTAAGCAGACCGATTTATATATATTGCGTAATACGCAGGGCTGTGAGGTAGCTGTAACTAACTATGGTGGAGCTATTGTAGCCATCATGATGCCCGACAGAGATGGTAATATGGCTAATATTATTCAGGGTCATGACAACATAGAAGACGTAATACATTCGCCAGAGCCTTACCTCTCTACCTTAGTGGGCAGATATGCTAACCGCATAGCAAAAGGGCGTTTTCAGCTCAATGGTAAGGAGTATAGCTTGTATATTAATAACGGTCCGAACTCTCTTCACGGAGGAAAGAAGGGCTTTAATGCCAAGGTTTGGGACGCTACGATGATAAGTAGCCACGCAATAGTATTAAAATATACATCTCCTTACGGTGAAGAAGGATACAGAGGGGAGCTTACCGTGTGGGTAGCTTATTCGCTTACGGAGGATAATGAGCTGGTAATAAAATATTCGGCTAAGACAAATAAGAAGACGATAATCAATCTTACCAGTCATGGATTTTTCTCTTTGGCAGGTATAGGCAACCCTACTGATAGTATAGAGGGTTTGGAATGTGAGATAAATGCCGACTTCTTCTTGCCCATCGATTCCACTTCTATCCCTACGGGTGAAATTTTAAAGGTGTCAGGTACGCCTTTCGACTTTAGACGTCCTAAGCCTTTGGGCAGGGATATTGATGCCGACGACGAGCAGATAAGGCACGGTGCGGGCTACGACCATTGCTTTGTGCTTAACAAAAAGGAAGAGGGCGAGCTTTCATTTGCCGCACGCGTCAAAGAGCCTGTTACCGGTAGAACGATGGAGGTATGGACTACCGAGCCCGGAATGCAGCTATATACTGACAACTGGGCTGACGGTTATAAGGGTCAGCATGGAGCTACTTTCCCACGACGCAGTGCTGTTTGCTTTGAGGCACAGCACTTCCCCGACTCTCCTAACAGGCCTTACTTCCCCTCGGTGGTGCTATCTCCGGGCGAGGAATATAAGCAAAAAACTGTGTATAAATTTGGTGTAGAGAGATAAAATTAGTAATATTGCTCTTTAAAAGGGCTCTTTATGGGCTTTGAAGGCTAAGCTAAAGGGCTTAACGGGCTAATAGTGAGGCGTCTAAAGGCTAAGAGAGAAGCCTCTGAAGGCTAAGAGAGAGGCGCTTAAAGGGCTAATAATCGTTAAGAAAAGATTAGCGCAGTGGGAGCTTGAATATAAACATTTTGGCTCACTATTAGCTTATTTGCACGTAACAAAAATAAAATAAATAAAAACAAAGATGAGTAACACAAAACAAAATGGTAGTATTATTGCGATCATCACAATGATGTTTTTGTATGCAATGATTTCGTTCGTAACTAACTTGGCTGCACCTATTGGTGTAATATGGAAGAGCACTTTCACTGGTTCGAGTGCAAACACAGTGGGCATGCTGGGTAACATGGCTAACTTTTTGGCTTACCTTTTCATGGGTATTCCGGCAGGAAAATTGCTTACAAAGGTGGGCTATAAGAAGACGGCTCTTTTCGGTATAGGCATAGGTTTCTTGGGCGTTTTAGTGCAATACCTTTCAGGTTTCTGTGGTGAGTGTGGTGCTGTAACGGGTTTTTCGGTGTACCTTTTAGGTGCTTTCACTGCAGGTTTCAGTGTTTGTACGCTTAACACTGTGGTTAATCCGATGCTAAACCTTCTTGGTGGAGGTGGCAACAGGGGCAACCAGCTCAATATGATAGGTGGCACGCTCAATTCTCTTGCAGGTACGCTTACGCCTTTGTTTGTAGGTGCTTTGATAGGTCAGGTAAGTAAAAACACAGCCATTAAGGACGTCAACCCTGTGCTTTACATTGCTATGTGTGTATTTTTGGTAGCTTTCATAGTGCTTACTTTCATACCTATTAGCGACCCTGAGATAGGCAAAACGGATAAGCAGACCGTCTTTGAGGTAAGTCCGTGGGCTTTCCGCCATTTTGTTTTAGGTGCAATAGCTATATTTATATATGTAGGAGTGGAAGTGGGCTTGCCCGGTACGTTGATGTTTTACCTTTCAGATGTAAGTTCTAATGGTGGAGGTCTTAATGCGTTGGTGGCAACACAGATAGCTGGTGCTGTAGTGGCTACATATTGGTTTTGCATGCTTATAGGCCGTTTTGTAGGTGGTTTTATAGCCCATAAGGTGTCTTCTAAGGTTCTTATGAGCTGTGTTACGGTAGTGGCAATGGTGCTTATCGTGGTGGCAATGGTGCTTGGCAAGTCGAGTACGGTAACAATGCCGGTATTTACAGGAAAGTCTTTTGAGATAGTTAGTGTGCCTGTGGCAGCTCTTTTGATAGTGCTTTGTGGTCTTTGCACCTCTGTGATGTGGCCTTCTATATTCAATCTTGCTACTGAAGGTCTGGGTAAATATACCGCAGCTGCTTCCGGCATATTTATGATGATGGTAGTAGGTGGAGGCATTTTGCCTTTGCTTCAAAATGTTCTGGCTGACTATACTACCTATCTTTTCTCTTACTTAGTGCCTCTCTTGGGTATAGCCTATATATGTTTCTATACTCTTGTAGGTAGTAAGAATGTGAATAAAGATATAAAGATAGATTAATAAAAGGTTTCTATTATCGCCCTCTTCTCTTAGTTATATTAGGGAAGGGGGCTTTTATAAATATAACTAAAAAACAAATTATGGATATCAACTTTGTACGTTCACGTTTTGTAAAACACTTCGATGGCAAGACGGGTAATGTTTATTTTTCTCCTGGTCGTATAAATCTTATAGGCGAGCATACCGATTATAATGGTGGTTTTGTCTTTCCCGGAGCTATTGATAAGGGCATTATGGCAGAGGTTCGGCCTAATGGTACTGATACGGTAATGTGTTATTCTATCGACCTTAAAGACCGTGTAGAGTTTAAAGTAACCGATCCTGATGGTCCTCGTGCCACATGGGCAAGGTTTATATATGGCATGGTGCGCGAGTTTCAGGCTTTGGGTGTAGAGGTAAAGGGCTTTAATATAGCCTTTGCGGGCGATGTTCCTTTGGGTGCCGGCATGTCTTCTTCGGCAGCTATGGAGAGCTGTTTCGGCTGTGCTCTTAACGATCTTTTTGCCGATAATAAGGTGTCTTCTTGGGATATAGTCCTTGCTGGTCAGGCCACAGAGCATAAGTATATAGGTGTAAACTGTGGCATTATGGACCAGTTTGCCAGTGTTTTCGGTAAGCAGGGTAAGCTCATGCGCCTTGATTGTCGTAGCAGAGAGTTTGAATATTTCCCATTCCACCCTGAGGGTTATAAGCTGGTATTGATAAATTCTAAGGTACGCCACGAGCTTGTGGGTAGTCCTTATAACGATAGGCGCAAGTCTTGCGAAGAGGTAGTAAAGGTGTTGGGCAAGCATTTCGCCGACAAAAAGTATGAAACTCTTCGTGATGCTTCTTTAGAAGAGCTTGAGGCAGTGCGCGAGCAGGTAAGTAAGGAGGATTATAGTCGTGCTCATTTTGTTTTAGGCGAGAAGGAACGTGTGCTTAAAGTGTGCGATTCTTTACAGAAAGGCGATTATGAAACGGTGGGAGCGATGATGTATGCTACCCATGAGGGTCTTAGCAAAGAGTATGAGGTGAGCTGTGAAGAGCTCGATTACCTTGTCGATATAGCTAAAAAGAGCGGCGTTACAGGTGCTCGCCTTATGGGTGGAGGCTTTGGAGGCTGCACTATAAACCTTGTTAAGGACACTGTTTACGACCATTTTATAAAGCAAGCCACAGAGCTTTTTGCAGCTAAATACGGTCATCGTGTAGAGGTCTATCCAGCTTTGATAAGTGAAGGCTCTCACAGAGTAGTTTGATGCTTATTCTTTAGGTAAGCATCATAAGAGATGTATATATTAATGTGTAGTGGTATGGCTCAGGAATAAAGGCTATACCACTATGTTATAAAGATGTAAAGGCGGAGGTTGTATGTAGATAGCAGGCTTTGTCTATGGTTATAAGAACTCACTTTTTGTTAAGGAGGAAACAAGTATGCAGGCAAGAAAAAATATCATTTTAAGGGTAACACTTATCTTTCTTTCGTTGTTTATGCTAAATGTTTCTATGCTAAAGGCACAGGAAAAGAGTAACGTCTTCGACAGAATACTTAAGCAGGTAAAGTGTTTTCCACAGGAAAAGACCTATATACATACCGATGCCTCTACCTATCTTGCAGGCGAACGTATCTGGCTGAAGGTGTATGTGGTAGATGCTCTTAGCCACGAACCCATTAACAAGAGCAGATATGCTTACGTAGAGCTTATAGCGGCTGACGGAGGACTGGCTGATCGCATAAAGATACAAGAGAAAAACGGGGCTTACTATGGATATATGGACATACCTGCACACCTTAGACAGGGGCGTTACCTGCTAAGGGGATATACATTGCTTTCGGCAGCGGTAGAGGGTTATGAAGACGTGCAGTACCTCGACATTATTAACGACAAAACTACTATAAAGCAAAAGTCCACCTCTTCTACCCATCTTGGTATACCTGCAGCAAGAGCATCATCATTAAGTGTTACGCATAAAGACGGAAAACTCATCGTTTCCACTACCCTCGAAGGCGAACACTATCTCTTAGCACATTGCCGTGCCTATCCGTTTCTGTGTAAACCTATTACCAATACTCAACCCATAGCGATAGATAACGACTCCTTACCACAAGGGGTAATACAGCTTTTGCTCTTAGACAAGCATGCTAACGTGCTTAGCACAAGGCTCTTTCTCTCGGCTAACGACCAAGAAAGGCTCTCGCTGCCGCTATTGCCCAGTAAGCTGACATATAAGCAAGGAGAGCATATAAGGATACCTTTCGACAAGTCGATGCTGCATGAAGCAGAGCGTGCCGACCTGTCAGTATCTGTAAGAAGAGAGGAAGCACCCCTTAATAGCGATCGCACAAATATCCTTTCACAGCTCTTTTTAGCAAGCGATGTAAACACATTGCTACCTGATGCTGCCACCTTTTATAATAATTCGCACCTTGCTGATGAGCTTTTATCTTCCTTTTCGTGGACAAGGTATAATATGGCTGAGGTTATAAAAGGTAAGTATTCTGCACCTTTAGCCACCGCAGAAGAGTCGGTTGCCTTAACGGGAAATGTGCGCACACTACTTCGACGTTTACCCATAGCTAACGCAAAGGTAAGCCTCATAATACCTGCCTTAGGCTTTGCCAGTAACACCCAGACAGATAGCTTGGGAGGTTTTGCCTTTAACGGCATAGATATACCTGCACGAACGGAATGCCTCGTTAAGGCTAACAAGCAAAACGGTAGTGAGCGCTTAGAACTGGTTATGCATGAAACCGATTACCCTGCACTGCCTACCAAAGAGCAGGTCTTACAGGCTGGTGCCACTTTTAATGTGAACGGCGCTGACAACTATGAGCAGGTAGATGAAAAGAGCTTTGGAGGAATATTGCTCGATAATGTTAATGTGGTAACAAAAAAGAGCTATTCTTCCAGTAAGAGCGATGCTTATTCGCGTACATCAGAATATTCTTTTGGTGCAAAAGAGATTAACGATATCAATGCCACGTGCATACACGAACTTCTACGCCGTGTTCCCGGACTTTTTATACGAAAGGAGCAGTGTTATGTCAGAGCTGTAACCACAGTATATGGCAAGCAGCGTCCTGCGGCTATTGTCGTAGACGGAGTGTTTGCAGAAGAGGGTTACGACTTAGACCAGATAAACATGTCGGACATAGCTCGCATAGATGTCTATAAAAGTGGCACCACCGTTATCTGGGGAGCGCGAGGAGGCAGCGGAGTAATATCCATAACCACTAAAAGAGGGTGCGATACCGATGAGCCTATAGCCTCTACCAGTCAGAAGAAGGTAATGCCTTTAGGCTATGAAGTGGGTACCGACTTTTCGCGTCTTTCGCAAAACAGCCGAACGGTGTGGTGGAATCCTGTTATAATAAAACCTTATATAGAGTTTGATGCCCTACCCTTTACGGGCAATTATCACATTACTGTGGAGGGAGTAACCTCACAGGGACGCTTAGTACACGAAGAGTGTAACATAAAGGTGGAGATGTAAGCCATGCTTCTTAGCTAAAGGATATGTTGCTTTGGGTAGTGGTAAGAGGCGAGATTATAATAATATTCTGCCATAAAGTAACAAAAAAGAAGTGTTCTTTTGCTTCTGTTAGCCTTTTTATTAATGTAATAAATTATTTATAAAAAAAAGGTAAATAATGGCTTTTTGTGCAGAAGGTATTATTATTTTTATGTATCTTTGGCTCAAAGAAAATATAAACACTCCAAGAGAAGTTTCTCTAAGGGTGAAGGATAACATTAATGTATTAATTTTTAAAACGTAAGATTATGAATAAATTAGTTTTAGCCCTTATGGCAATGGGCATGATGGCAACATCAGTTTCAGCAAATACAATTACTCAAAGCGATAAGCCTGTAATAGAAAAGAAGCAGTGCTGCAAGGAGAAAAAGCAGTGCGCAGAAGAGAAGAAGCAGTGCGCAGAGGAGATGAAGCAGTGCGCAGAGGAGAAAAAGCAGTGCAGCAAGAAGATGAAGCAATGCCGCAAGGAGATGAAGCAATGCCGCAAGAAGATGAAGCAATGCCGCAAGGAGATGAAGCAATACCGCAAGGAGATGAAGCAGTGCAGCGTAGAGAAAAAGCAGTGCTGTAAGAAAGATAAGAAGCAGTGCTGTAAGATGGATAAGAAGTGCGGTAAAGAAAATAAGCAATGCTGCAAGGAAAATAAAAAATGTAGTGAAACAAAATAAAACGAAAAAAGGTAATCTGTGAAGACCCGTTGTAATTTTTTCAAAATTTAAATTTTTAAGGTTTAAAAGTTAGTGTACAGTGGTACACGCTAAGCAAATTTAATTATCGGAAGATGGCTTTTTACGAAGTAAAAGGTCATCTTTCTCGTTTAAAAACATCATCTTTTGCAGCATAAAACATCATCTTTTGTAGGGTAAAAGGTGATGTTTTGTAACGTGCTGAATGATAAATGATTAGAGAGGCGAGCGAGGCTCGTGGCGTATGATTGTGATTATTTGTAGAAGTTCTTTTGATATGCTTTAAATTCGCCTTGCCCTTTTACGCATCTTTTCCACCAAGCTTTTAAGAATCCGCATCCGTAGCTTGTTAGCTGTACAAAGGCAGCTATGATAGAGAGCAAGCCCACAGAGAGGCTCTTACTCTCACGTGTGGAGCAAACAAATATTAACATCGAGTAAAGCACGAGTGGGGTTAAGCCAAGCAAGATAAGTGCTGAAGAGCTAAAGTGTAAGAGCTCTTGTGTGTTATTTCCTGCCGTTGGGAAATAGTGGCAGCACTGAAGAAGGTAGCAGAACAGTCCGATAAGGGTTATAAGCAAGCATGCTCCTACGCCTAAAGTAAACACCATTGGTAGGAGATGTACCAGCTTTAGGCTTTCGGGATATTTTTTATATAGGTTGATGCGTGCAATACCAGAATTGAACACCTGCCGCCAAAACTTTCTGAAGTCTGTGCGCCGCTTGTGATATACCCACGCATCGGGGAAAAGTCGGCATTGCTTTTCGGCTTTAAAAATGCGGATAGAGAAGTCGATATCCTCACCGAAGCGCATCTTAGAGAATCCTCCCAACTCGGCATATACCTCTCTTTTCACTCCCATGTTAAAAGATCGTGGATAAAACTTGTCGAGCTTTTTCTTACCACCACGAATACCTCCTGTGGTAAAGAAAGAGGTCATGGCGTAGGAAATGGCTTTCTGTGTGTTTGTAAAGGAGTCGTCGGCACGGTCAGGACCTCCAAAGGCGTCGGCATATTGCTTGTCAAGCTCTTCGTTAATAGCCTTAAAATATCCTTTTGGCACTACGACATCAGAATCGAGTATGATGAGATAATCGCCCTTAGCATGGTTTGCACCATAGTTGCGGCTCTGCGATGGTCCGGAGTTTGGCTTGAAAAAATAGTGTATTTGTAGCTTGTCAGCAAACTGTAGGCATATATCCTTGCATGGCACACTGGAGCCATCTTCCACTATTATTACTTCAAAACTGGTGTACTCCTGCTCAGATAGGCTTTCTAAAAGCTCTTTTACCTCATCAGGGCGGTTATAAACAGGCACTATGACGCTATATTTCATGACTTTATGGTTGTAGTAATGGAAAAAAGAAAGAGGTATGTTATACGTAAAGAGCAGTAAGGAGTTATAAGAAAAGGGTAAGAAAAAGGAGCTTTCAACAGGATTTTCTCCCTAAGAAACCGCACTCTTTCTTACCCTCTTATATTTGCTTTATATTAACGTTTTATGCATTTACACGCCCCAGATAGCTACCATCGCGTGTGTCTATCTGTATTGTTTCCCCTTCGTTAATAAACAAAGGTACACGCACAACGGCTCCTGTCTCTAACGTAGCAGGCTTTGTAGCGTTGGTAGCAGTGTTGCCTTTAACGCCTGGCTCGCTGTGTGTTATCTTTAAAGTGGTCTTAGCAGGCATCTCAGCAGAAAGGATAGTGCCGTCGCTGGTATCAGTAACTACCTCTACAATGTCGCCTTCTTTCATATATTGAAACCCAGCTATCTGATGTTCAGAGATAGGAATCTGCTCGAAATTCTCTTGGTTCATAAATATAAACCCCGTAGGGTCCTGATAAAGATATTGGAAAGGGCGACGCTCTACGCGTACATCTTCCAGTTTGAACCCTACTTGGAATGTGCGGTCAATAACACGCCCGTCAGCTACATTCTTTAGCTTTGTTATCATAACGGTGTTACCTTTTCCGGGCTTACGGTGCTGAAAGTCTATACAAGTCCAAATCTTACCATCAAGACGGATACATGTTCCGATTTTGATTTCCTGTGAATTAATCATAATTTATTATTTATCTGATATATTATTTTATATTCTTTGCAGTTTTTTCTTATGCGCTGCAAAGTTACTTATTTTATACAAAAAACATAAATTATTGGTGTAAAAATCGCTTAATTCTTGGTTAATCCAAAAAGATTAATTAATTTTGCAGACCTAAAAAGCGGTGTTTTATTATGCCTCTATAGTATAAATAGCACAATAACAAATAAAAAAACAATAAAATGAAAAGAACATTTCAGCCCCATAACCGTCGCCGTGTGAACAAGCATGGCTTTCGTGAGAGAATGGCTACAAAGAATGGACGTCGTGTGTTGGCGTCTCGTCGTGCAAAAGGTCGTAAGAAGTTAAGTGTTTCTGACGAGCATCACGGCAAGTAACAAGTAGTTTTCCCTTATGGGATTTTAATGCAAAACGGAAAGAAGTGAGGGGCAAACTTTGCTTCTTTCCGTTTTTTTATATACCTTTGTTTCGTTATTATATGTAGAAATACGTCAAGAGGAATGAGTTCGCAAAACGTCTTTAAAAAGCTAAGCTGTACATATATATGGGGTAATATACTGGCAATGGTTATCATTATGTTACTCCTTGGGATAGGTATTAAATATGGCATAGATTATTATACCTGTCATGGTGAGTCTATTGTAGTGCCTAATGTTATACATAAGCAGTATGATGAGGCTGAGCGTATAATGGATAAGGCGGGTCTTACTATAGAGGTTTCTGATACGGGCTATGTAAAGGAGCTTCCTCCTGACTGTATTTTAGAGCAGACGCCTCGCAGCGGTAATCGTGTGAAGTCTACCCGTACGATATATGTTACCATAAATGCTGCCACAGCACCTACGCTTGTAATTCCAGACATTATAGACAACAACTCCTTGCGAGAGGCTACGGCGCAGCTGCTCTCTCAGGGCTTTAATGTGGGCGAGCCAGAGTATATACCGGGCGAGAAAGACTGGATCTATGGCATCATAGTAAACGGTAAGCATGTGCAGGCTGGCGACCGTGTGCCTATAGACGCAAAGATTATTCTTCAGGTGGGCGATGGTACGCGTGAGATACTTCCCGGCGACAGTCTTGATGAGCCACAATATGAAGAGGTGCAGGTAGAAAAGAAGGTGCCTAAGTATGATGAGGTATATGAATATGTGGAAGTGCCTGTAGACGAGAACGGCAACGAGATACCTACGAACAGACCGCTTACGGTGCCTTCAGTGCCTACTGTAAAGAAAGAGTCGCAGCCTAAGGATAGGGGTGTAGATAAATGATAAATCATTATGGAATATATAGACGACGACGATGAGGAGCTGCTTTTAGAGCCTGAAGAAGATAGCCCGGAAGGCTTAGAGCTGTATGAACACTTTAAGATAGAGGTGGACAAGGGGCAGAAAGCGGAGCGTATAGACAAGTATCTCTTTGAGCGCATGCAGCATTCCAGTAGGAACCGCATACAAAAGGCTGCTCAGGCTGGTTTTATACATGTAAATGGCAGTCCGGTGAAGAGCAATTATAAGGTGCGTCCAGAAGATGTTATTACCTTAATGCTCGATCGTCCTAAGCACGATAACACTATTGAGGCAGAGGATATTCCTTTAGATGTGGTGTATGAAGATGACAGCTTAATGGTGGTTATGAAGCCCGCAGGCCTTGTGGTGCACCCCGGCGCAGGCAACTTTCATGGTACGCTCATAAATGCTATAGCATGGCATCTGAGAGGATTGGCGTCTTTCGATGCTAACGACCCTGAGGTGGGGCTGGTGCATCGTATAGATAAAGACACAAGCGGGCTGCTGCTCATTGCTAAAACTCCAGAAGCAAAAAGCTCTTTAGGTAAGCAGTTTTTTTATAAAACCACTCATCGCAGCTATATAGCCTTGGTGTGGGGTAACATAGTAGATGAGCAGGGGCGTATAGAAGGCAACATCTCTCGCGACCCTAAGGACAGACTTCGCATGACGGTGTTTCCACCTGAAAGCGATATAGGTAAGCCTGCCGTAACCCATTATAAGGTAATAGAGCGTTTTGGATATACTACCCTCATAGAGTGTGTGTTAGAAACGGGGCGCACTCATCAGATACGTGCCCACATGAAGCACATAGGTCATCCGCTCTTTGGCGACGAGCGTTATGGAGGGCGTGAGATTCTTAGAGGGCAACGGTCGAGCTCGTATAAGGCTTTTGTGCAGAATGGTTTTAAGATATGTCCGCGACAGGCCTTGCACGCTAAGACATTGGGCTTTGTACACCCCGTAACAGGCGAGCAGATGGACTTTACAAGCCCTTTGCCAGACGACTTATCGGCTCTCATAGATAAATGGAGAGGTTTTATAAAAGGCAGTGATGGAAGGATAAAGACAGAATAACATTTATAAAAACATATATATATTACAGTAATATAGACAAAGAGATGAAAGATTTAAAGAGAACTATAGCCATTGTATGTGGCGGCGATTCGTCAGAGCATGATGTATCTATGCGCTCTGCTCAAGGTATATATTCCTTTTTCGATAAAGACCGTTATAACATATATATAGTAGATGTGAAGGGTACCGACTGGCACGTCGATCTGCCTAATGGTGATATTGCTGCTATAGACAAGAACGATTTTTCGTTTGTAGTAGATGGTAAGGCTGTGTTTTTCGACTATGCTTATATTACCATTCATGGACAGCCGGGAGAGAACGGCATGATGCAAGGCTACTTTGAGCTTATCCACTTGCCTTACTCTACCAGTGGTGTGCTTGTAGAGGCTCTTACCTTCGATAAATATGTCCTTAACAATTACCTGCGTGGTTTTGGTATTAACGTGGCTGATAGCATCTTGGTGCGTCGTGGCGAATCTATAGATGAGAAGTTTGTAGAGGCTCGTTTAGGAATGCCTTGCTTTGTTAAGCCTGCTGCAGACGGTAGTAGCTTTGGTGTGTCGAAGGTAAAGAATGCAGACCAGTTAGCACCTGCCCTTCGTGTGGCTTTTATGGAAAGTAATGAGGTAATGATAGAGAGGTATCTTCAGGGAATGGAGATTTCGCAAGGTGCTTATAAGACAAAGGCGAGCGGAACGGTAGTGTTTCCTGCTACAGAGGTAGTTACAAAGAACGAGTTCTTCGATTATAACGCAAAATATAATGGTGAGGTGCAGGAGATAACACCTGCCAGAATGAGCCCAGAGACAGCCCAAAAAGTATCAGCACTAACAGATAAGGTGTATAACATACTACATGCTAACGGCATAATCCGCATAGATTACATCATATCTAAAGACGAGCAGGGCAACGATGTTATTAATCTGCTTGAGATAAACACCACACCGGGAATGACACCTACGAGCTTTATTCCACAACAGGTGCGTGCTGCAGGGCTTGAGATGAAGGACGTTCTTACAGATATTGTAGAAAACCAGTTTTAAGAAAGTTAACTTATTATAGTAGATGAAGAAGCTCTTTGTAATAGTATTCCTATTAGTAGCTATGGTATCATGTAAGTATGGCTTATATGAAACGGGCGATTCGGAGCTGTCTTATCTGCGTGCCGACTTTGTAGAAGCCTCTACCAACGGGGTAGGAGCTTTTACCTCTGCTGTAACCGATGACGGTGTTTCTTTAACATTGTCGCCTGCTCTTTATGTAGACTGGAAGCCTAAAGCAAGGGCTGTTTATCGTGCTATGTTATATTATGATAAGGTGGAAAACGGGGTTACCAAACCTATATCGCTACAAAGCGTCTTGTTGCTAAAGCCTAAAACTAAAGATGAGGAAAAAGAGTGGCACACCGATCCGCTTGGATTGGAGAGCATCTGGATAAGCAAGAACAAGCGGTATGCTAACCTTTCCTTAATCATTAAAAAGGGCAGCAACACCTCTTTAAGTTCAGCACAAAAGATAGGAGTGTTAAAGGAAGCTGTTACAAAGCATGAAAAGGGTAAAGCCTACCATTTCCTACTTACACATTATCAGGCAGGGCAGCCAGAATATTATAGCGTAAAGGGGTATGTCAGTATTCCTATTTATAACTATTACTCTGGCGACTCTTTATATATCACCGTAAATACATATAAGGGTAAGGTGGTGAAATCTTTCCTATTGTAATAAGCATTATAAAAGGTGTACTTACATATATGCATATATCGTAAGTACACCTTTTATGGTTTTGTTATAGTTTATTTCAAAACACCAAGCTCTTTGCCCACTTTTATAAAGGCAGCAATACACCTGTCGAGGTGCTCGCGCTCATGCCCTGCAGAGAGCTGCACACGTATACGAGCTTGCTCCTTAGGCACTACGGGATAATAGAAGCCAGTAACATAAATGCCTTCTTGCTGCATCTTACTTGCAAAAACTTGTGATAGCTTAGCATCATAGAGCATTACCGCACATATAGCACTTTGTGTAGGCTTAATGTCGAAGCCAGCAGCAAGCATGTTATCGCGGAAGTAAGCCACGTTATCTATAAGCTTATCGTGTAAAGCATTGCTCTCTTTAAGCATTTTAAACACCTCTATAGAAGCCCCAATAATGGCAGGAGCTAACGAGTTAGAGAACAGATAAGGGCGGCTACGCTGACGAAGCATGTCTATAATCTCCTTTCTACCAGTAGTAAAACCACCTAAAGCACCGCCAAAGGCTTTACCCAGCGTACCCGTATAGATGTCTACCCTGCCATAGGTATGGCATAGCTCGCTAACACCATGACCAGTAGCGCCTACTACACCTGCCGAGTGCGACTCGTCTACCATTACCAAAGCATCGTACTTTTCTGCTAAGTCGCATATCTTATCTATAGGAGCTACGTTGCCGTCCATAGAGAACACACCATCGGTAACAATGATGCGGAAGCGTTGTGCCTGAGCTTCTTTTAAGGCACGCTCAAGGTCTGCCATGTCAGCGTTTTGATAACGATAACGCTTTGCTTTACAAAGGCGTACACCATCTATGATAGATGCGTGGTTAAGCGAGTCGCTAATGATGGCATCTTCTTCTGTAAAGAGAGGCTCAAAGACACCCCCGTTAGCATCGAAACATGCAGCATAGAGGATAGTATCCTCAGTTTTGAAATAATCGCTTATGGCATCTTCCAGTTCTTTGTGTATATCTTGTGTGCCACATATAAAGCGCACAGACGACATACCATAACCGCGCTTATCCATCATCTTCTTAGATGCCTCTATTAAGCGAGGGTTATTGGACAAGCCAAGATAGTTGTTAGCACAGAAGTTAATCACTTCTTGCCCTTTCACATTAATAACAGCCTGCTGAGGACTCTCAATGAGACGTTCCTCTTTGTATAGGCCTGCATTACGAATCTCAGCGAGTGTAGAGCTGAGAAAGTCTTTCATTTTTCCGTACATAAGGCTTTTATTTAAGTTTTTATATTACAAAGGAAATCAATAAATTTGAAATAAGGCAATAATATGTATAACTTTTTATGCTTATCTTCCACTTTTTTTCTTTGTTCTTAGTATTTCCTTGTTAAGAGAAACCTAAAGTTTAATATACCATGTATCAGTATTTTTTTCTTAAAAGAGTAGTTGCTTCCTTTTAAAGGATATAGCCCCTCTTGGGTTAATTTATCTATAACAATCTTGTTTACACCTATCTTATTATATAGTTTTCTGTTCCTAAATAGCGAAAGAACTAACCCGAAGAGTACGTCGTATACTCTTTTATTTATGGTTTTAGATAGTAGAGGGTCTGTAGAAGAGTATTTTTTAGCCGATGCGATAAACGACTTTACTATGACAATCTCATCGAGCATATACTTTATTTTCTTCTCTGGCTTTAACGATTTGCTCGTAGAGTTGTCATGATGAATATATCTATATGGTGTATCATCACTAAAGAGTACTTTAGAAGCAAAGGGCATAAGGCGGTAAGTAAGCTCTACATCTTGGTGAGTAATGCCAGGGGTAAAGAAGATATTGTTATCGAAGAAAAGTGTTTTCTTTATTATCAGTGCACATACCGATGAGGGTAGGTATCCCTCTATCATAGCTTCTTTACCTGATATTATCTTTTGATGAGTTACTAAAGGCTGCACACACTCCTTTCCGAGGTCTTCACCTTGCTCTGAAACCTTTTTGAGCTGTATTGCTAAAATATCTATTTCAGGGTGTTTCTTTAGAGTTAATAATATGTTGTTAGCAGCTTTTTCTATACTGTCATCGGCATCAACACACCATATATATTCCCCATTTGCAACCCTGATGCCATAGTTTCGTGCTGTGCTCTGCCCTTGGTTTTCTTGTTTTAGATAGTGTATGAAAGGGTGTTTGCAGGCGTACTTTTCCACTATCTTAGCACCATTGTCTATCGATCCGTCATCGACTACTATTATTTCGTACTCGCCTTGTTGTAGGTCTGAAGAGGTGATAGAGCCTAAGCAATTATCAATATACTTTTCGGCGTTATACATTGGTATGATGATACTTATTTTACACTTACTTTCCATGTTATGTGTTTAAAAAGGATATATAGTTAAAGTCGTCTAAAAAGCGTTTTAATCCTAAGAGGTGTTTATAATCTAATATCTTGCCGGGATACCAATTAAAATAAAGATCATGACCTTGGTAAAAGGCAAACTTGTTCTGCATATAGCTGTTAGTACAAGAGTAAATTCTTTTTTTAAATGGTATTTTAGCGAAGTCGTTTAAGCATTTCTCTTCGATACCCCCCCCCTCGTATATTATATAGATATTATTATATCTTATTCTTTTAAAGCGTTCATGCCATTTTAGCTTTCCTTGTAGGAAAGAGCGGTAATGTACTAATCCTATTTTTATTACTTTACCATTAAGTTCCAATCCGCCTACAGGGTAAGAATGGGTATCTTGTTTTATCTCAAACATTTCAACATTAGAAAAAGCCTTAATATTTTTCACGAAAAACAAAAAGTCGTCGAAGCTATAAAACAATGTATTTATAGTGGGAGAGTTGAATCTTAACCCTAAATCGTGTAATATTACCCCACCTGTACAATTGTTACATATTATAGTAGGCGAAGAGTTGTTGTTTCTTTTTGCTAACTTTTTGTGATACCAGTCTCTGGGATATTTCATGAGTTTGGCAGATAATCCCTTGGAATGGTTTATTAAGTATTGCTTCATGCTTTATGTTTTATAGCCTTCCTGTAATTATATTCTTGTCGAGACAGCCTTTAACGTCGTATATTACTCCGTTTGTTTTTAGTAAAGACGTCAAGTTGATCTTTAAGAACTCTTTATGTGCTACGGCGAGTATTATAGCTTCATAACGTTTGTCTTTATCGAGCGTAGAGGTAATGTCTATGTTATATTCTCTTTTTACATGCTCCTTGTTGGCCCAAGGGTCAAAGACGGTAATGTTAGGGGTATATTCTCTTAAAGTAGAATAGATATCTATTACCTTTGTGTTGCGTATGTCTGGACAGTTTTCCTTAAATGTAAAGCCAAGTATAAGTATATCAGCATCTTTCACGATAACGCCCTTTTTGTTCATCAGCTTTATGGTTTGGTTGGCCACATAGTCGCCCATGCCATCGTTAAGCCTTCGTGCTGCCGACATGATACGTGGCAGAACACCATATACCTGTGCCTTTTGTATTAGGTAATAAGGGTCTACACTTATGCAGTGTCCACCAACAAGACCTGGATTAAGCTTTATAAAGTTCCATTTAGAAGATGCTGCTTCTATGGCATCATGGGTATCTATGCCCATGGCATTAAAGATTTTTGCCAGTTCGTTCATGAAAGCAATGTTTACATCTCGCTGAGAGTTTTCTATTATTTTAGATGCCTCTGCCACTTTTATAGATGGTGCTTTGTGTGTGCCATTCACTAAGACAGAGTTGTAAACTCTGTCTACTATGTCGGCTACTTCAGGTGTAGAGCCAGAGGTAACCTTCTTAATTTTTTCTACTGTATGCTCTTTATCTCCGGGGTTAATACGTTCTGGTGAATATCCTGCATAAAAATCGCGATTAAATGTTAAGCCAGAAACTTTTTCCACTATAGGTAGACACTCTTCTTCTGTTACTCCGGGGTAGACGGTAGATTCATATACTACGATGTTACCTTTAGAGATAACCTTTCCCACGGTGGTACTTGCTCCTATTAAAGGTTTTAAGTCGGGGCGATTGTTATAGTCTACAGGTGTAGGAACAGCAACAATATATAATGTGCAGTCTTTTATTTTATTAAGGTCGGTAGTACAGACGAAGCCGTTTTTCTTTATAGCCTCTTGTAGCAAATCATCAGATACTTCTAAGGTACTATCATGTCCTTTCATCAAATCTTCCACACGACTATGATTCATATCAAAGCCTATAGTTTTGTATTTTGTAGAAAAGAGCCGTGCTAAAGGAAGTCCTACATAGCCTAAACCTATTACGGCTATTTTGATGTCTTCTGTTTTCATATTATGTTGTTATTTGTTTTTATGTTTTAGCTTCTTCTTAAATAAGGATATAACTTCTTTTAAAGAATCGTTTATCTCAGCGTTGATAAAGAAATATAGCATATACGACAATAATAATAGCAAAAATACAAAGTTTTTTTGATAAATTAAGTCCTTTTCCACTACTATTTTCTTTTAAAGGATATTTTATGGTTAGTTTTTTCATGTATGAGTGGTTGTAGTATTCTTTATATTTGGTATTTTAAAAATAATTAGCATTTCTTTATTTGATACCTCATAAAAAAAGATTTACTTTGTTGCATAAAATCTAAATATAAGTAATGAAACGAATATTAGTTATTGGTTCTACTGGACAAATAGGTTCAGAGCTAACTTGCAAACTAAGGGCACATTATGGAAGTAGCAATGTAGTGGCAGGCTATATCGTTGGGGCAGAGCCTACGGAAGAGCTACGTCAGGGAGGTCCATGTGCCATTGCCGATGTTACTAATCCTGAGCAGATAGCTGCTGTAGTGAGGCAGTATGGTATCGATGCCATCTATAACCTTGCAGCTCTTCTTTCTGTTGTAGCTGAGGGTAAGCCACGTTTGGCATGGAAGATAGGTATAGAGGGCTTGTGGAACATTTTAGAGGTAGCACGTGAAAACAAATGTGCAGTGTTTACACCAAGCTCTATAGGCTCTTTCGGTACTGGCACTCCTAAGGAGAATACCCCACAGGATACTATTCAGCGGCCTAAGACCATTTATGGTATCTCTAAGGTTACTACAGAGCTTTTGAGCGATTATTATTTTAATAAGTATGGTGTAGATACTCGTTCGGTACGTTTTCCGGGCTTGATATCGTATGTTACTCCTCCCGGAGGTGGCACTACGGACTATGCTGTAGACATATATTACAGTGCTGTGCGTGGCGAAAAGTTTGTGTGTCCTATAGCTAAGGGCACTCGTATGGACATGATGTATATGCCTGATGCTCTTAATGGTGCTATTAATCTTATGGAGGCAGACCCTTCGCTCTTGGTGCATCGTAATGGTTTTAATATAGCTTCGATGAGTTTCGACCCAGATGCTATTTATAAAGCTATCCTTAAGCATAAGCCAGGCTTTGAGATGGTGTATGCTGTAGACCCATTAAAGCAGAGCATAGCAAGCAGCTGGCCAGACTCGCTCGATGACAGTTGTGCTCGTAAGGAGTGGGGCTGGAAGCCTGAATACGACTTGGAGCGTATGACAAAAGATATGCTTGAGAAGTTAGGAGCGCGATTGCTTGCTAAATGATATTAGATAGAATAAGTCAAAAAGTAATATTTTCCTCCTCGTTATATATTTATACGGGGAGGTTTTTTGTGTATAACGGAAAGGGCTTTAAGTGGTTTTAAGCGTAGTGGTATGCTTACTTTCTATTTTTCGTAATATCTCTATGGCGTCTTTGCTCGATGTTACGTTGCTTATAACCATTAGTCTTTTGCCTTTTTTCTCTTTAAGGTTGCACCGTTTGGGGTATGTGGCTATGTATGAGAGTATGCTGTTAAAGGCATCGCTTTGATAGAAGTAGCTTTTAGGATTAGACACAAATTGCAGGTGCATATTGCCCTGTTTTAGTATTATCTTTTCACACCCTAAGCGTTTTCCTATGCGTCTTAGAGCCACTACATGCATAAGTTCTTCGCCCTGTTGTGGTATAGGTCCGAATCTGTCTTCGAGGCGTTTACGATACTCATCGAGGGCTTTTTCCTCATTAATGTTGTCGAGCTCGCGATATAGAAGCATGCGTTCAGAGGCTCCCGGTATGTAGTTGTCAGGGAAATACATCTCCAAGTCGCTTTCTATGGTGCAGTCGTCTACAAAGTCGCTGTTAGCGATAGGTATGCCGTTTTGTTGTTGTTGTGTGTAAAGATCATGAAACTCATCGTTTCTAAGTTCTGTTACTGCTTGTGAGAGAATCTTCTGATAGGTTTCGTATCCAAGGTCTTCCATGAATCCGCTCTGCTCAGCTCCTAAGAGGTTTCCTGCTCCTCTTATGTCGAGATCTTGCATGGCGAGGTTAAATCCGCTCCCTAAGTCGGAGAAGGTTTCTAAGGCTTCTATGCGTCGTCGGGCTTCAGTGTTTAGTAGAGCCATAGGCGGTGTTATGAGATAGCAGAAGGCTTTTTTGTTCGATCTGCCCACTCTTCCGCGCATTTGGTGTAGGTCGCTCAGTCCGAAGTGGTGTGCATCATTTATTATAATGGTATTGGCGTTAGATATGTCTATACCGTTTTCTACTATTGTAGTAGATAGCAGAAGGTCGTAATCGTAATTCATAAATCCGATAATAATCTCTTCCAGCTCTTCGGGCTTCATCTGTCCGTGTCCTATAGCTATTCTGCAGTCGGGCACTTTCCTGCGTATCATGGCAGCGAGGTCTTGTAGTTTTCCTATGCGATCGTTAACGAAAAACACCTGACCGTTGCGGCTCATCTCAAAGTTTATTGCTTCTGCTATTGTCTCAGGGTCGAATTCTATTATCTCCGTCTGTATAGGATAGCGGTTAGGAGGTGGTGTTTTCATTATGCTCATGTCTCTTGCTCCCATTAAGGAGAACTGTAGTGTGCGTGGTATAGGTGTAGCGGTCATGGTAAGTGTATCTACATTTGTTTTTATCTGTCTTAGCTTTTCTTTGGTAGATACACCAAATTTTTGTTCTTCGTCTATGATGAGCAGTCCAAGGTCGTGCCATTTTACGGTCTTGCCAAGCAGCTTGTGTGTACCTATGAGAATGTCTATTTTGCCTGTAGCAAGGTTAGAAAGTATTTGTTTTGTTTGCTTTGTTGTGCGTGCCCGTGATAGGTAGTCTATTGTTACGGGCATATCTTTTAGTCGGTTTTGGAACGATTTATAATGCTGAAGGGCCAGCACCGTAGTAGGTACGAGTACTGCCACCTGCTTGTTATCTGCAGCTGCTTTAAATGCAGCCCTTATGGCTACTTCAGTTTTTCCAAAGCCTACGTCTCCGCAAATGAGTCTGTCCATAGGCTGAGAGCTTTCCATGTCTTGCTTCAGGTCTTGTGTAGCTTTAAGCTGATCGGGTGTGTCTTCGTATAGGAACGATGCTTCGAGCTCGTGCTGCATAAAGGAGTCTGGCGAAAAGGCAAACCCTTTCTCGTGCCGGCGTTTGGCATATAGCTTTATGAGGTCTCGTGCAATGTCCTTAATACGCTTCTTAGCTTTTTCTTTTAAGCGTTCCCATGCTCCTGACCCTAATACCGAAAGGCGTGGAGGCTCGTCAGTATCGGCACGTTTATATTTGCTTATCTTATATAGCGAGTGTATGGAAATATCCACTATAACATTGTTTTGGAACACAAGGCGTATCATCTCTTGATAGGAGTTTTTTACAGGTACACGCACTAATCCGGCAAATTTTCCTATACCGAGGTCTATGTGTACAAGGTAATCGCCGGGCTCCATTTCCTGTAGTTCCTTCATGGTAAGAGCCGCTTTTCCTCGTCGTGCTTTGTCTGAAGAGAGGCTATATTTATGAAAACGGTCGAATATCTGATGATCGGTAAAGAAGCATATCTTCTTATCATCGTCCACGAAGCCCTCATGTAAGGTGTTTTCTACAGGAGTGAAAGCTATGTGTCTGCCATTGCTTTGAGCCTTATCGCTGTAAGAGTGGTTCTCCTGTAAGGCTTGTTCTGCTTTGCTATCGAAGATGTCTTTGAGGCGTTCTGTTTGCTTTTTGCTATCTGCAAAGATGTATATATGGTAGCCTTTGAGCATATAATCTCTTAGGGAGGTGATGAGCAGATCGAAATTTTTATGGAACAGTGGTTGTGGTGTAGTGTTAAAGGATATGATGTCTTGCTGTTTATATGTGGAGCTTAGGGGCGATAGAGAGTGGTCTGTGCTTATTATCTCTATACGCTTAAAGGCTGTGGCGTCAGTGGTGAAAGCAGCTGGAGAAAGCAGCTGCGTCTCTTTTATATAGCGTTGTTTTATCTCGTCTTGCTCCACTTCGGTCTTTCCTTCGAGTTGCTCTGTAAGAGCTTGGTGGCTAAATCCGTCTTTATATATCTTGTCGATAGAGTCGCGTACAAAAAGGAAATTTTTAAATACTATGGTTGTCTCTTGTGGTAAAAACTTAAGAAAAGATACCTTTTCGTGAGCCACTTTGGCAAGCTCTGGTACTATGTCTATACTCGTTTTCTTATCTATAGAGAGTTGGCTCTCTATCTCAAAGGTGCGAATGGTATCTATGTCGTCGCCAAAAAAGTCGATGCGGTAAGGAGTTTCTCCCGAGAAAGAATATACATCTATTATGCTTCCTCGTATGGCAAACTCTCCCGGCTCGTATACATAGAGTACTTCTTTAAAGCCAAACTCTCGTAAGGTCTTACCCACTTTAGTAATGTTTATATGCTTTCCTACGCTTAGGGTGAGGCGTTTAGAGTCTAACTGTTGTTGTGAAATGACAAGCTCGCTGATGGCAGAAGGCTCTGTAACTATAAAAAGTGGTGCCTTTGGGTGGCTTGTGTCGTTACTGCTTTTAGCTGCCGAGAGCCTTGTAAGCACCTCTGTGCGTAGTATCTGGTTTGCTGCATCGCGCTGTCCAAACTTTATAGCGCGGCGAAAAGATGAGGGAAAGAATAGCACTTCGTAAGCAGAATCGTACTGGCTGCTATGGGAGAGCATCGTCTTTAGGTCGTTATAAAAATAGCCTGCCTCGTCGTTATCGTTCATTACGAAAAGGAAGGTAGATGCCACTTTGTGGGCTAATGCGGCAAAGAGCATGGCAGGAGCCGACGCTGTTAAGCCTTTTAAGAGAATGTTTTTGTGTCTTTCCTCCTTTATGAAGAGCTCTAAAGCCTTTACCTGCGGCAGAGAGGAATATATATGTGTTGCTTCTTGTATTGTCATTATATGTCTTGCAGCAAGGACAGTGTCAGTGCGTTTTAGTTGTTAAAACCATTAGCCTTTTATCTTTGGATATTTTCTAAACCAGCCGTCCCAGCGTAGGCGCATCACACCAAAGAATGCTTCCGAGAAGATGCCTCCGCTCATCTTGCTAACCCCTTCACGACGATTAACAAACACTACTGGCACTTCTTTAATCTTAAATCCTATGCGATGAGCAGTATATTTCATCTCTATTTGGAAAGCATATCCCTTAAAACGTATCTTATCTAAGGGTATAGTAGATAGTGTCTTACGGCGATAGCATACAAAGCCTGCAGTAAAATCGTGGATTTTAACGCCTGTAACGGCTTGCACATACTTACTGGCAAAGAAGCTCATCAGCACCCTACCTATAGGCCAGTTTACCACATTCACACCACTAACATAACGCGAACCCACAGCCATGTCGTAGCCCTGAGAGCTTGTTGCGTGATAAAGGCGGGGAAGATCCTTTGGGTCGTGGCTAAAGTCGGCGTCCATCTCGAAGATATATTCGTAACCTTTCTCTATGGCCCATTTAAAACCTGTGATATAAGCCGTGCCTAAACCTAACTTCCCTGAGCGTTCTATAATGAAGAGTTTAGAAGAAAACTCTTTATCCATTAAGCCATGAACGATCTGTGCTGTACCGTCAGGACTACCATCATCTATAATAAGAATGTTAAAGGACTTTTCAAGGGCAAACACTGCTCTTATGATTTTCTCAATGTTTTCCTTTTCGTTATAAGTAGGAATGATTACTATACTATCGCTCGTCATAGACTTAATTTTTATGCAAAAGTAGGGAATATAATTCAGAAAAGCAAGTAAAAAGCATGGGGCTTATTCTTTTTTTTCTGTTACATGAGCGGACTAAGTAGCCTTACTACCGATTCCCACAACCGTTGTATGAAAGGAAGACGAAAGCGGTTACGAAGGTCGTCGATGCTTGAGCTTTGAGCCTGATCTTGTAAAAAGATGTCTTTTACCTGTCGTGCTATGGCTTTATTGTAGAAGAAAGCATTCGATTCGAAATTGTTTTCAAAACTCCTAAAGTCGATATTTGTAGAACCTATCGTGGCAAGGCAGTCGTCGGTAACAAGCAGCTTGGAGTGGTTAAAGCCTGCTTTATAGAAAAACACCTTTACCCCTGCCCTTATCGTGTCTACTACATACGACCGTGATGCCCATTCCACTATCTTTGTTTCAGTGTCGAAGGGTATCATAAGCCGCACGTCCACCCCTGAAACGGCTGCTGTGCGCATGGCAAAGAGTATAGGCTCGGTAGGAAGAAAGTAAGGGGTTTCCATGTAAACATATTTCTCTGCATCGAGAAGAATGCGCACATAGCCCTGCTCTATCTCTGGCCACTGACTGGTAGGATTGCTTGTTACTATCTGCACTAAGGTGTCGTTCTCGGGTATAGATATAGTGGGGTAATACTTGTGATTGGTCATCAGGGTGTGGCAAACAAAAAACCAGTCTACAAAGAAAGCACGTTGTAACCCATACACAGCAGCACCCTCTATGCGCACTTGGGTATCGCGCCAGGCTTGCTTGCGTGTGCCTTTTATGTAACGCAAAGCGATGTTCATTCCGCCTATGAAGCCCACCTTGCCGTCGAAGATGTACATCTTGCGATGGTTACGATAGTTTACCTTACTTGTTAAGAAGGGATAACGCACGGGCATAAAGGGATATATCTCTATGCCAGCCTTCTTCATACGGAGGAAAAAGGAGCTCTTTGCTCGCCACGAGCCTACGTCATCGTACACTATGCGCACCTCTACGCCCTCCTTAGCCTTATCTATCAAGGCGTCGGCAATGAGCCTACCTAAGGCGTCGTCGCTGAAGATGAAGGCATCTATGTGTATGTGCTTAGTAGCCTTACCTATCTCTTTAAGCAGAGCAAGGAAGAAGTTGCTGCCATGGGTATATATTTCTACGTTGTTGTTTTTAAAGGGTAGGGAAAGGTTTTGGTTTATAAAGAGGTTTATTATAGTGCGATAACGCTCTTCTATGAAAAGATTTTTCTGCTCTACAAACTCTAACATAGACCGCTTTGTGAGCTTGTTAAGTGTGCGCTGCCATATCTTTCGTTCTTTGCGTGTTTTCTGTCCGAAGAAGAAAAAGAGTATTATACCCATTACAGGCAGGAACGCCAGCACCATAACCCATGCCATCGTTATAGCCGGCTGCCTGTGTTCTAAGAGAATGCGAACGATGGTGGCAAGGGTTATAAGGGTGTAAATGGTGAGGATTATCCAATAGGCGTATTGCATAAGTTTAGCTTTTTTTATATTATAATGTTGTTGCCTAACTTTTTGGCTATTATGTTTCTTAGCTGTTGCATCTTCTGTAGCTCTGCCAAAGCCTTTATCTTACCCTCGTTGGTTTGGGTTTGTTTTATCTGTTCTTTTAGCTCGTTGTAACGGTGTTCTACATAGTTGCGACGAAAGTCTAATATAAGATGCTTTACGTTCTCAAGCAGTGCAGCCTCGTCTTGTTTAGGTTGTAGGCTTTCAGATAGCTTAAATTTCTCTACACTAAGCTCTGTGGCTATTTCAGAAATGTTAATGTCGGGGTGTTGTATGAAATAGTTTTCTGCCACAAAGCCTTCGTCTGAGGAGTGTTCTATAGCCTCTTGGAGTATCTTGTTGTATAGAGGAAAGGTAAAGCTGAGGTTGTCTAAGCCTAAGTCGTAAGATATATATTGTGCTACGTTGAGCGATATGAGGTTGCCTGACGAGTTGTCTTTTACGTCTTTTATAATTATCTGCTCTCCGTATCTTATCACCTGCTGTATGAGCCATGTCTCTACATCTTCGGCTTGGGCAGTTATAGCTGTGGGAAAGCTCTTTGAGGTTGCAGCCGGCTCTGCTTTTATCTCAGCCCTTGGTGTGGAGTCTTTGCGCTCGCGCTCCTTGTTATTATATATAAAGCGGTTCATCTGCGAGATGAGCGTTTGCTCTGCCACCCCTGTGCGTGCCATACACTCGTGTAGGTAGGTATCGCGAAGGACAGGATCTTTTATTACGGATATGCTCTCTACGATGGAGTTGATAGCCTCCGAACGCTTTATAGGGTCAGTAACGCCCTTTAGAAGTAGAGCTATTTTAAACACAATAAAGTCGGTCTGGTGTTCTTCTATATACCTCACAAGCTCTTCCGAGCTATACATCTTAGCAAACTCGTCAGGGTCTTTACCGTCGGGCAGGAGCAAGACCTTTACGTTCATACCCTCAGAGAGCAGCATGTCAGTACCTCTAAGGGCTGCATGCTGCCCAGCAGCATCGCCATCGTATATCAAGACGATGTTAGAGGTGAAGCGGTGGAGCATTCTTATCTGAAATATAGAAAGGGCTGTGCCGCTGTTAGCCACAACGTTTTCTATGCCACATTGGTGCAGGGAAAGGACATCGGTATAGCCCTCTACCATGTACACAAGGTCGTGTTTGGCTATGGCTTTCTTAGCCCAGAAGATGCCATATAGCTCACGCTCTTTGTGGAATATCTCGCTGTCGGGAGAATTGACGTACTTCTGCATCACACCCTTTGTGCGTGAGTCTAAGAGCCTGCCACCAAAGCCCGTTACCTTACCGCTGAGGCTTAGCCACGGAAATATCACCCTGCCGCTAAACCTGTCTGTAAGCTCGCCCGTCTGACGCTCAAAGCATAGACCCGTATTTAGCAAAAACTCCTTTTTATAACCTGCCTCTAAGGCTGCCATAGCAAGGCTATCACGGCGGGGAAGACTATAGCCTAACATAAACTTTTTTATGATGTCATCGCGAAAACCACGACTGCGAAAATACTGTAACCCTATGGCTTTACCATCGGTAGAAGAATGGAGGACGTCCTGAAAATACCTGCTTGCCCATTCGTTTATGATAAACATCGATTCGCGCATGCTGGCTTGCTGCTTTTCCTGACTTGTCATCTGACGCTCTTTTACCTCGATGTTATACTTCTTGGCAAGCCATCTGAGAGCCTCCCAATAAGTCATCTGCTCATATTGCATAACAAATTTTACAGCATTGCCTGCTGCACCACAGGCAAAACATTTATATACCCCCTTTACCGGACTAACCGAAAAGGAGGGGGTAGTATCGTCGTGGAAAGGACACAAGCCCTTATAGCTGGTGCCTGCCTTACGTAAGGAAATAAAATCGCTTACAACATCGACAATGTTTACAGCATCGGTAATCTTGTCTACTGTCTGCCTATCTATCATATAAAAAAAATAACCTCACTTATATATCTTTACTTTCTTAATGCAAATATAATGAAAACCCTTTAGAGCGCAAAATTATTCTTTCAGAATAAGTTTTCCCTACAGTAGATTGCACACTATAACATGGAAGGAAAAACATTAGATTGTTTAAAGCAAAAAATATCTGATGAAAGAGCTGGAAGATGAGGGTGAAAAATATTTTTAGGTTATTTTTGTAGCAAAAATAAATTAAAAATGTAGGAAAAATAATTTATTTTTCTTTAGAACAGTTATTGTTTTCTTTTCTAAGAAGTGGCGTTTAAGGCAGATTGGTGTAAGATTATTTATGGTTAAAGGTAGCTGTGTAGCCCTAAGGTGAGGGGTTATGTCTGCTTTACTTGCTGCTTAGGCCAGTTGATGAGATACAGGTGCTTGGTGGCTCTGGTAAAGGCAGTGTATAGCCAGTGGTAGTATTGTGGAGATAGTGTTTGCTCTGTGATGTAGCCTTGGTCTATGAAGACGTGTTGCCATTGTCCTCCTTGTGCTTTGTGGCAGGTTATGGCATATCCAAACTTTACCTGTAGTGCGTTAAGGTAGGTGTCTTGCTTAAGCAGCTTCATGCGTTCGGCTTTTCGTGTTATATCGGCATAATCTTCCATGATGTTGTTAAAGAGGTCTTTGCTTTGTTGGCTTGTAAGGCTTGGTGCTTCGGAGTTTAGAACATCGAGCAGTACGGTGGTGTTAAGTTCGGTGTCGTCAAAGTCTGGGAAGCGTAGTGTAACATCAGCAAATCGGCACCCGTATAGCTCTCTATAGTTTCTAACGCGTCTTACGATGGCTCTGTCGCCGTTTGCAATGAAGTTTAGTTTTCGTCCAGAGCTGTTTTGTTGTTGTTTTTTCTCTTGTGATAGATATTTGTTGCGTACTATCATGAGCATGTCGCCTGTAGATAGCTCTTCTTCCCTATCGAGTATCATGTTGCGAATGCCTTGGTTAAAGACGTTAGCTCTTTTGTTAGATCGTGTTATGATGATGGTTTCGTCTATGCCTTGGAGCGAGTATGATGAGGCTATGGTGTCTATAATCTCGTCTTGTGGCACTATGGTGATGTCAGGGAATCCTTTTGTGGCTATTTGTGGTAGTGTGTTTAGTGTGCCACTGTCTATCATGTAGCGTATGCTGTTAGCATTGTATAGTATTCCAGAGTTGAGGCTTTGTCTTAGCACTTCTTCTATATCGGTATGGAACACTTGGAGGTTCATGCTCTGTAGTATGTCGCGTCTTAAAGCAGCGCTACTTTCTTCTCCTACTGGTGGTAGCTGTGCATTGTCTCCTACGAGAATGAGCCTGCAGTTGTTGCCATTATAAACATACTGTATAAGGTCTTGTAATAGGCTTCCACTACCGAAGGAGCTGTTGTATGAGGTATAGTTTATCATAGATGCTTCGTCTACAAGGAAGAAGCGGTCGTGGTATAGATTGTTGTTAAGATTAAATTCGCCGTCAGTGCCTGTGAAGGCACGTTCTCTGTATATGAAGCGATGAATGGTAGATGCGGGGTAATTGGCGTATGTCGAAAGCACTTTAGATGCCCTTCCTGTGGGTGCAAGCAGGGTGATGTTATAGTGCATCTGTAGCATTGTTTTTACAATGATAGATGCCGTAAGTGTTTTTCCTGTCCCGGCACTTCCTCTAAGGAGCATTATAGACAGCTCGTTGTGTGAGAAGACAAACTCGGCAAAGGTGTCTAAGGCCTGTTCCTGGTTTTTTGTAGGCGGTAGTGGAAAGTTGCTTTTAAGAAGATAAAGGAGCTGGTCTTTTAGCATTATATGTGTTTTGTCAGAACTGTGTAAAGTTAGCTTCTGCCTCTATTTTGTTTTCTATCTTATCGGGTAGAGCGGGGAAGAAGTCGAAGCCAGTGATGCGTTCCACTTGGTCTATGGTGTTAATGAAGTGTGTCTTTTTGCGTCCTTTCTCGTCAGTGTTTCTAACTATCCAGCCTATAGCCCGTGGCTTTCCTTCGAGGCATAGCACCACTTTAAAAAACGCCTCTGGCACCATAACGTGGTGTCTGCCTATGTATTGTTGTGAGCCGCGTGTGAAGATGGGACCTGAAACGACGTACACCGAGCCGTATTTGCGTGCCCAGTTGCGACATTGTGTCTCAAGGCTGTTCCATAGCCCAGCGTTTAGGGCGTGGGTCTGTGGGCAGACGTTAGTCATGAGAAAGCTCTGTATCATAGCCTTTTGGCTCCATTTGTTATCTGCAGCAGGACACATGTGCCCACGGTCGAAGCCAGACCTTACGTAGTCGTATGTGTCTACAGGGTTGGCTACATCATAGTCCGCCTGAAACTCTATACCCTTGCGTGTAGCCTCGCCGTATGTGCGCCATGATGTAAGGTGCCATGCCACCCAGTTAGGTTGTTTAGTAACAGGGTTATAAGACACGGTGTACCCCATTCTGTTTAATGTTTTAGATGGTAGATTGCGAGGGTTTCGAGGTAAGAAGTTGAATGTTGCTGATGTGTTAAAAGAAGAGCCGTATGTGTTAGAAGAGGCAGTGTTTGCTTTTCCGGATATGGGCTTTTCCTTTATGTTAGCATACTGTTGTATTGGTGTGGCAGCAGTGCTTTTTTGTGGGTCTTTTACGGCTTTGCATGTTATAAAGGCTATGCAAAGGGCAATGAGGTAAATTAGCTTTTTCGTTTTCATCTTTTTAAAAATATTATTTTTTAAAGTATTGAAGCTATAAGGTGTAGTATGGTGGGTGTCAGCATGGCAGTAAAGATGCCGTTAAGGGTTATGCCCAGTGAGGCGAAAGCTCCGTATTTGGTGCCATATCCCATAGCTGTAGATGCTCCTACGGCGTGTGATGCCGTACCCATAGACAGGCCTTGTGCTATTGGGCTGTTTATCCTTCCCACTGTAAGGGTTTTAAATCCTATTAAGGCTCCTATGATACCTGTTATCACTACTACGGCAGCAGTAAGAGAGGGTATACCTCCCACGCTCTGTGTTACCTCCATTGCTATAGGTGTTGTTACCGACTTGCTTGCCAGCGACAGTATAATGGCGTCTGGTGCGCCTAACACTTTAGCTACTACCACTGCGCTTACTATACCTACAAGGCAGCCCACGAGCTGCGACATAACAATGGGGAACCATAGTTTTTTTATAGCATCAAGCTGTAGGTATAGAGGTACGCCGAGAGCAACAACGGCAGGTTTTAACCAAAAGTCTATCAGCTCGGAGTTGTGCTTATATACCTCGAAAGGCACATTTGTAAACTTTAGGTATATTATAAGTGTTACTATAGATATTAAGATAGGGTTGAGCAGTAGCCACCCCATGCGCACTTGTATGTATCTGCATAAGAAGTAAATGCCAAAGGTAAGTGCTAAGATAAGATATTGATTGGAAAAAATCTCTATCATAATTGTTTTTGTATGTTTTTATTTGTCGTCAATGTTTGGTAAGTCTTCTTCTTCTGAAGCCTCATCTAAGTCTTGTTCCTGAAGCTCTTGCGGCTTGTTAGGGTGGTGCCTGTTGGCATAAAAGGCATCGTCGTCTATGTGGCGATGTAGCAAGTCCATGCCCCCTATCTTGCGTTCGCACTTAATGACAAACTGGTGCATGTGCCCTGTTACTATCAATACTAAAACGGTGCTAACTATGGTAGCAACTGTTATGGGTAGCCATTGTGCTTTTATGATGTCGAGATAAAGCATTATAGCTACTCCGGGCGGTACGAAAAAGAAGCCAAGATTTGCTATTAAAAACTTTGACATGCGCTCTATCCAGTCGAGCTTTACCAAACCTATTTTCAGAAAAAGGGTAAGCATCAGCATGCCAATAATACTTGAGGGCAACTTTATACCAGTAGCCCATACGATAAACTCTCCGAGCCCTAAGCACCCGAAGATAATAAAAAATGCTCTTGCCATTTGTTTGTTTTGTATATCCTGTGTGGCAAAGGTACTGCTAAAAATCGATAAAAAGCCACTTTTGCGTAAGATTTTGCATGTAAGACGCAGTTTTGTGATATTTGTCAAAGTAGGTAAAAGGTAATTGGAAAAAATATTGTAAGTTTGCATCTTATTAAATGTAACAACTTTAAAATGGCAGCAGACACAGATGTAAAAGATATGCGTCTTCGCCTTACCATACGTATAGGGCGGAGCGATTTGAGCTTCTCGGTGTGCACAACTATAGAGAAGGGGTATGCTGTTTATGAGCCTTATAACACTAATAAGGGCATCTCGGTGGCAGCTAATCTGCGTGAGGCTTTCTCAGTGTCGGAATTATTACAGAGCGGTTATAAGTGTGCTTTGGTGCTTTTAGACGTTCCTGCTATGCTTATACCTATGGAAGAGGCAGAGGAAAACGATGGCGAGGTGTTATATAAGTCGGCATTTTCGTTAAAGGGAAATGAGGAGATAGTGCAGGTAGAGCTACCGAGCCTTAGTGTGAAAGCTGTCATGGCTATTAATAAAGACTTGAAGATGGTTATCGACGACCACTTCCCCATGGTAAGCATACAGCCTCTTATGCAGCCTGTATGGGCTTATTTGCAAAAGCTGTCATATCAGAACAAAAGGCGTAAGCTCTTTGCTTATTTTCATGATCATACCATGGAGGTGGTGAGCTTTCAGCAAACTCGTTTCAGATATAATAACACCTTCGATGGTAGTCATGGTCATGATGCGCTTTACTATTTGCTTTTTGTGTGGCGAGAGCTTGGTATGAGTGTGGAAAAAGACGAGCTTCACATAATGGGGAAAGTATCTTATGAGAAGTGGCTTGTGGAGGAATTAGAAAAGTTTCTTTCTCGTGTTTATGTAGACACGCTTGAAAAAGAGATAGAAAAGCGTGGAGGCACTATGCCGGAAGCTATGCATTACGACGAGAAGGTGTTATATTTAGACCAGAGATAGCGTATAAAAAGAGCGAAGTGATGCGAATAATAACAGGCTTATATAAAGGAAGACACTTTGATGTGCCTCATAGCTTTAAGGCACGTCCTACTACCGATTTTGCTAAAGAGAACATCTTTAACGTTATAAGGGGATATATGGACCTTGAGGATATGGAGGCTCTCGACCTTTTTGCAGGTACGGGCAGCATATCCTTAGAGCTGCTCTCACGAGGCTGTAAGGAGGTAGTTACTGTAGAGAAAGATAGGGATCATGCTCGCTTTATAGGGCAGTGTATAGAAAAGGTAAAGGCAGATAACGACATCTTGGTAAAGGGTGATGCTCTGCGTTTTATAAAGGCTTGTACGCGGCAGTTCGACTTTATTTTTGCCGACCCTCCTTATGCTTTACCTGATATAGAGGCTGTGCCTGAACTTATCCTGTCTAATAATCTGCTTAAAAGTGGGGGCTTGTTAGTCTTTGAGCATGGTAAGGGTAATGACTTCTCTGGGCATGCTCGCTTCATAGAGCATAGAAGTTATGGCAGTGTGAACTTTTCTCTTTTCAGATAGATAAAAGAGGTGTGGGCTCTATGTAAGGAGGTCTAACCTTTTTTTAAGCTCTTTAAGCTGGTCGCGTACAGAGATAAGGGTGCCTAATACTTGCTGGCTTTTTTCTGCTCCGCTACGGTTTTCGTTTATCATTTTACGTGCAGCAGCTATCTTAAATCCGCGTACCTTTACAAGGTTATAGATAATCTTTATCTGTTCTATATCTTTTAAGCTATATTGGCGTGTTCCGTTTCCTTTCTTTTTAGGGCGTAGATGTGGAAATTCGGTCTCCCAATAGCGTAGCATACTTTCTGAAACGTTGAGCTCCGATGCCACTTCCTTAATGGAATAGTATAGCTTTTGAGGGCTTTCTTGCATGACGAGACAGTGTTAATTAAGAATATTTTATAATAGAAGTGTGGAACATATATATAAATATAACCCATTAGGCAAAATAGATAAAGGGTAGATGTTTTTATATGTTCTGCTTCTTTTTTGTTTGCAAAAATACTCAAAAGTCAGTATCTTTGCAATTATTTTGAGTGAAAATATAGATTTAAAACATAAAAAAGATGATGACAGCAAATGAAATCCGCGACTCGTATAAGAAGTTTTTTGAGTCGAAAGGACATGTTATCGTACCATCAGCACCGATGGTAATTAAGGACGATCCTACACTGATGTTTACCAATGCGGGTATGAACCAGTGGAAAGATATTATTTTAGGTACGAAATCGCCCGAGCCTCGCCGTCGTACCGATTCGCAGAAGTGTCTTCGTGTAAGTGGTAAGCATAACGACTTAGAGGAGGTAGGCCATGATACCTATCACCACACCATGTTTGAGATGTTAGGCAACTGGAGTTTTGGCGATTATTTTAAGGAAGGTGCTATAGACTATGCCTGGGAGTATTTGGTAGATGTGCTTCACCTTTCAGAGAAGGATATTTATGTTACTGTGTTTGAAGGTAGCAAGGACGAGAATATCCCTCGCGATGATGAGGCAGCAAAATATTGGTCGAAACACTTGCCAAAGGATCACATCATAAACGGCAACAAGCACGACAATTTTTGGGAAATGGGCGATACTGGCCCCTGTGGACCATGTACGGAAATACATATCGACTCTCGTCCTTTAGATGAGCGTAATGGCGTGTTAGGTCGCGACTTAGTGAACAAGGACGATCCTCAGGTTATAGAGATATGGAACATTGTCTTTATGCAGTTTAACCGCAAGTCGGACGGCAGCTTAGAGCCTTTAGCCATGAATGTTATAGATACTGGAATGGGTTTTGAGCGTTTAGTGCGTATGCTGCAAGGCAAGCATTCTAACTATGATACAGATATTTTCCAGCCTATCATAAAGAGGATAGAGGCTTTAAGCAATTATAAGTATGGTTTTACATCGCCTACGGGAAAGGACGGCGAGTGCTTGACAGAGCAGGAAAAGATAGACGTGGCTATGCGTGTCATAGCCGATCATTTGCGTGCAGTAGCCTTTTCTATAGCCGATGGTCAGCTGCCAAGCAATGCAAAGGCAGGTTATGTTATTCGTCGTATTCTGCGTCGCGGTGTGCGCTACGCTTATACTTTCCTTAATCAGCGCGAGGCTTTTATGTACAAGCTCTTACCTACCTTAGTGAGCGAGATGGGTGCTGCGTACCCCGAGCTATCGGCTCAAGAGGAGCTTATAGGGCGTGTCATAAAGGAGGAGGAAGACTCTTTCTTACGCACATTAGAAAAGGGTATAACTCTTTTAAACGGAGCTATGGACGAGCTAAAGGCTCATGGGCAGAGCTGTCTTGATGGTAAAGAGGCTTTCCGCCTGTTTGATACCTATGGCTTCCCGCTCGATTTGACGGAGCTTATCTGTCGTGAGAATGGTTACACTGTAGATGAGAAGCAGTTTGACATGGAGATGTCTCAGCAAAAGGCACGTGCCCGAAATGCGGCTGTAACGGAAAATGGCGACTGGATGATAGTTAGGCAAGGCGAGCAGACCTTTGTAGGCTACGATTATACAGAGTATGAATGTAGGATACTACGTTATCGTAAGGTAACTCAAAAGAAGCATTCCTTCTATGAGGTGGTGCTTGACAACACTCCTTTCTATGGAGAGATGGGAGGTCAGGTAGGCGATCAGGGTGTGCTGGTAAGTGAGCAGGAAACGGTAAATGTGTTAGATACCAAGCGCGAGAACAATCAGAGCATACATATCATAGAGGAGCTTCCTAAGAACGTAGAGGCAAGTTTTATGGCTTGTGTAGATACTGACAAGCGTGAGGCAAGTGCTGCTAACCATACTGCAACCCATTTGCTCGATTATGCGTTAAAGGAGGTTTTGGGCGAGCATGCAGAGCAGAAGGGCTCGTATGTGAGTCCGACCACGCTACGCTTTGATGTATCTCATTTCCAAAAGATTACCGACGAGGAGCTACGTAAGGTAGAAAGGATAGTAAACGGGTTTATCCGTGCAGATTATAGCTGTGATGAGCATCGTGACACACCTATAGAAGAAGCTAAGAAGATGGGTGCTGTGGCTTTGTTTGGCGAGAAGTATGGCGACAAGGTAAGAGTGGTGCGCTTTGGTCCAAGCTGTGAGTTTTGTGGTGGCATTCATGCCAAATCGACAGGTAGTATAGGCTTTTTTAAGATAGTAGGCGAGAGCAGTGTAGCAGCAGGTGTTCGTCGTATAGAGGCTCTTACGGGTGCTAATAGCGAGGAGGCTATATACACTCAGGAAGATACTTTGCGCGATCTTAAGCAGATGCTTAATAATCCTAAGGACTTAAAGGTAGCTTTAAAGAAATATATAGAAGAGCATGAAGCTATGAAGAAGGACATGGAGAGCCTTCGCAAGCAGGGTGTTGCCCGCCATGCTAAGACGTTGATAGAATCGGCAAAAGAGGTAGATGGCGTTCATATAGTAAAGGCAGTGCTTGAGGTAGATAGCTCTTCGGCTAAGGATATAGTGTTTAAGGTGCGTGAGGCCTTTGACAGTAAGCTCATTTGCGTGTTAGGTTCGGTTAGTGGTAACCGTCCCCAGATTAGCGTTATGCTTAGCGACGACATGGTGAAAGAGGGCAAAAAGAATGCTGGCAAGGTTATACGTGAGGCAGCTCAGCTCATAAAGGGCGGTGGCGGAGGTCAGGCTCATTATGCTCAGGCAGGAGGTAAAGATGCCTCTAACATCGATGCCGCAGTAGATAAGGCTGTGGAGCTGCTAAAGTAAGACTGTTCTCTTATAAGGGTAAGGGTATATAACACTCGGTAAAGACGATTATAGCTTTTAACCATAATAAGGTGAGGGCTGAGACCATTCTTTAGGTTTCAGCCCTTTTATATGTGGCTTTCTTTCTTATTATATATGTCTATGTGTGAGTCAAGAGTAGAAGAGGGAAGTTTGGGTGAATAAGAAAAAAGTAATTAACAGATAGGACTATTAATTACTTTTATGGTTGGGATACCCGGATTCGAACCAGGAATGACAGGACCAGAATCTGTAGTGTTACCATTACACCATATCCCAAGGTTTGGATAAGCATCTGTGTTAAGATTGCAGGTGCAAAGTTATATCTTTTTTCGTAAAACGCAAAATTTTAAGAAAAAAATATAGGAAAAAAAGTGTTTTGCCCTTTATAAACGTGATAAGACCTTTTATAAAAGTAAAATAAAATAAATTTATTTTGCACTTCATGCTAATTACTGTAACTTTGTAACTTATTATATTATATATACATATATAGATGGAAGAAACAAAACGATTAGTAAGCTTAATAATAAAAGGTATTCAAGACAAGAAAGGTTGTGGCATAGTTATTGCAGACCTATCAGATATAGACGGCGCAATATGTCGTAATTTTGTAATCTGTCAGGGTAGTTCTCCCACTCAGGTGGAAGCTATAGCAGGCTCGGTGAGCGACTATGTTAGAGAAACTACCGGTGAGAAGCCTGTAAGCTGTGTAGGTCTGGGGAATAATCAGTGGGTGGCGATAGACTTTGTAGATGTCTTAGTGCATATCTTTCTGCCAGAAACTCGTGCTTTTTACGACTTGGAACATCTTTGGGCTGATGCTAAGATAACTTGTGTGCAAGATGTCGATTAAGCTAAAGGTAAGCCGTTAAGATAAGTGTTTATAACCTATTTTGAAACCAATAAAAAGAAATGATCAATAAAAAACCCAACAACAAGCCAAATAAGCCCAAGATGCCACGATTTAACATGACGTGGATCTATGTGCTTGTAATTCTCGTTTTAGCATTAGTAGCATTTTCAGGAGGTGGAAACGGACTGTTTTCTTCCAGCATAAGTGCTGAAAAAGACTATACAGCCTTTAAGCAATATGTGCAAAAGGGGTATGCTACGCGTGTTGTAGTAAACAAGACCAAAAACGAGCTAAAGATGTATGTGGCACCTAATCACATACGCGATATCTTTCAGCAAGGTCCTAAGCAAACAGGTAATGCGCCATACGTTACGGTGCAATTCGGGTCGGTAGACAATTTAGAGACATTCCTTACTCAAGCCATAGCACAGCATAAGATAAGCAGTTTTAGGTATGACAACGAGTCGAGTAATGGCTTTTTTGATATTTTTGGTAGCTTAATACCGTGGATATTAATCTTTGGTGTTTGGTGGTTCTTAATGCGTAAGATGGGCGGCGGTGCTGGCGGCGGCGGCGTTTTCAGTGTAGGCAAGTCGAAGGCTAAGCTATATGAGCGAGGTAACGAGATGGGCATCACCTTTAAAGATGTAGCCGGGCAGGAAGGAGCCAAGCAGGAAGTGGAAGAGATAGTGGAGTTTTTGAAAAATCCGGGTAAATATACAGACTTAGGAGGCAAGATACCTGCGGGAGCATTGCTTATAGGTCCGCCGGGAACAGGTAAGACGTTGCTGGCAAAGGCAGTAGCTGGCGAGGCTGGTGTGCCTTTCTTTTCTATGAGCGGGTCTGACTTTGTGGAGATGTTTGTAGGTGTGGGTGCGAGCCGTGTTCGTGATGTTTTCCACCAAGCAAAGGAAAAAGCTCCTTGTATAATTTTTATAGACGAGATAGACGCCGTGGGTAGAGCCCGCTCAAAGAACCCCTCTATGGGAGGTAATGACGAGCGTGAGAACACTCTTAACGCCTTGCTTACAGAGATGGACGGCTTTGGTACTAACTCTGGGGTTATCGTCATGGCAGCTACTAACCGTGTGGATATGCTCGATAAGGCATTGTTGCGTGCTGGCCGTTTCGACCGTCAGATACATGTAGACTTGCCCGACCTTCCTGAGCGTAAAGCCATTTTTAAGGTGCACATGAGCAAGATAAAGTACGATTCTACGGTAGACGTAGACCTTTTATCTCGTCAAACACCGGGCTTCTCGGGTGCAGATATAGCAAATGTATGTAACGAGGCTGCGCTTATAGCAGCACGTCATAGCGATAAGCATGTAGGTAAGCAGCATTTCCTTGAAGCCATAGACCGTATCGTGGGAGGCTTAGAGAAGAAGACAAAGGTAATAACGGCTGACGAGAAGCGCACCATAGCTCTTCATGAGGCTGGTCATGCCACTATAAGCTGGTTTTGTGAGCATGCCAATCCGCTTATTAAGGTGAGCATAGTGCCTCGTGGGCAAGCCTTAGGTGCAGCATGGTATTTGCCTGAAGAACGTCCTATAACAACAAAGGAACAGATGTTAGACGAGATGTGTGCTTTGCTTGGTGGTAGGGCTGCAGAGGAGCTTTTTACGGGTCATATTTCAACGGGTGCTATGAACGACTTAGAGCGTGCTACAAAAAGTGCTTTCGGAATGATAGCTTATGCAGGTATGAGCGAGCGTTTACCTAATATATGTTATTATAACAACGATGAGTACGGCTTCCAAAAACCTTATTCTGAAACAACGGCAAAGGTTATAGACGAGGAAGTGCTTAAAATGGTAAACGAGCAGTATAAACGTGCTAAAGATATACTTACAGAGCATAAAGAGGGTCATAACAAGCTGGCACAGGTGCTTATTGACCGTGAGGTGATAATGGTAGAAGACGTAGAAGAGATATTTGGCAAACGTCCTTGGGTGAGCCGTTCGCAAGAGATTATGGAGGCAGAAAAGGCATCTCAGCCTAAGTTAGAGGATATGCCAGAAGCAGTAAAGCAGGCACAGGCAGAGCATGAGGCAGCTTTACGGGCTAAGCAGGACGGTGAAGGCTCTAAGCAAGAGCAAGCACCTTTAGAAGGAGCATCGTCTAAGGAAAGCTCTAAAGAAGGTAGTGGTATAGATAATGATAAGAAAGGAGAGTAGGAGCTATGACAGATAAGCAGCGCAATTTTATTACTCGAGCCGTCTTTGGCATATTATTCGTAGTGGTAATACTTTGTAGCTTTACCCGTGCCGACTTTATGATAGGGCTCTTTGCCCTTATAACAGGGCTTACTATATGGGAATATGCAGGGCTGGTAAACGGGATAAAAGGCGTAAGGATAAATCGTTTTATATCTACTGTGGCAGGTGTTTATTTCTTTTTAGCCGTTGCTGTTTTAGAGCTGGGTATGGTGAGTAGCTTTGTAGTTTTTGTGCCTTATATACTTTGTGTTATATATCTTTTTGTGGCAGAGCTATATCTTAAAAACGAGAGTCCTATCCTCTCGTGGGCTTACACCATGCTGGGACAGATGTATATAGCCTTTCCGCTGTCTTTGATAAACATACTTGCCTTTGGAAACGGTGATGTTAGTGTGGGAGGATCGGCAAATATGCTTTTACCTTTAAGCGTCTTTATATTGCTTTGGGCAAACGACACAGGGGCATATTGCACAGGGTCGTTATTAGGAAGGCATAAGCTTTTCCCACGCATTTCTCCCGCAAAGAGCTGGGAAGGGAGCATAGGAGGAGGTGTGCTAAGCATTATCGTGGCAGCTCTCATAGGTCATTATGGAGCTAATGGCGCAGGAACTAAGGGTATGGACATCATGGTATGGATAGGTTTAGGTGTGGTAGTAGTAGTGTTTGGTACATGGGGCGACTTGGTGGAAAGCCTCTTTAAGCGAACAATAGGTGTAAAAGATAGTGGTAAGATTTTGCCCGGGCATGGCGGTATGTTAGATCGTTTCGACTCCTCTTTGCTTGCCATTCCTGCAGTGGTGGTATACCTTTATACGTTAAGCCAATTTTAAGAATAAGCTAAAAGTCATATAATCGTTCTTAGGGGTTATATGACTTTTATTTTTTCTCCGACTAATGATAGCAAGCGTTTCTTATATAGAAGAAAGTTTTAAAAAGTATAATCATCAGATTTTTGACGATTGTCTGCCCATACCCGTCATAAAGCTCTCTCGAGCAAAGACAAGGTTAGGGCAGATGGCATATAAAAGGAAGGTAAGGCTTGGACATATAGAGTATTACGACTTTCGTATAAGCATTTCTACGGCTTATGACCTTTTACAAGATGCTTTAGACGATGTTATAATACATGAGATGATACATTATTATATAGCTTATAAAGGTATAAGAGATTCTTCTGCTCATGGTAAGATATTTCGGAGCTTGATGAGTGTAGTAAACACACGGCACGGTAGGCATGTGTCTGTTTCTGTTAAGCAAAGAAACTTAAAAGAGATGGTTGAGCCATGATGTTTCTTTTTGTTTATAACGGTAACCCCTCTTGTAAGGTGTAAACTTTTAAGAGACGTGTGTGTAATTATCACCCGTATGTTATGAAAAGTTAAAAAATGGGGGGGTAAATTCTTTTTTTAAAAAAGTGTATCTTTGCAGCGATATAAATATATATAAGTTTAACTAAATAATATTTTCATTATGTCAAAAAAGGTTTTATTCGCTGCGCTTATGTTAGGTTTTACATTAGCGGGTATGGCACGAAGCTCACAAGAGGAGGTTTGCCTTAAAGATGGTAGCGTTCTAAATGGTACAAGTATGGACATGGTATCAAACGAGCCTGTTAAGATGCAAGCACAAGAGGGTAATATGCTTGTTTATAAGGATATAAGCAAGATTACAAAAGAGGTAAATGGCTTATCTCAAGACGAAGATGATGATGAGCCTGCTGGTGTTGCAAAAAGAGGTTATAAAGGGTTTGCAGGTTTAGGTGTGCAATATTGGAAGGGCGACGAGTCGTCAGCATCAGTATTTACAAGTCATGGTTACCAGTTTAATTCTCATATTTTCTTAGGTGGAGGTATTGCTTACCTAAAAAAAATATCTGGTGATGGGCGTGATGAATTAGATTATGAATTATATTATGATAAGTTTTATAAACGATTTAATAAGCGTTATAGATTAGTTGATAAGCGTGATGAATTAGATTATCTTCTTCCTGTATATGCACATTTTCGTTATAACTTATTAAGTAAAAGGTTTTCTCCTTTTATAGAAGTAAAAGAAGGTTACAGTTTGGCAGGAATTACAGGTGTATATGCTGAAGTATCTTCAGGTCTTCGTATAGGTGTAGGAAGAAAAGGGCAAGCTGTTAACGTAGCATTAGGAGGAATAGTTTTAGGAAATACAGGTGATAATATAGCAGTAAATTTTAAAGTGTTCTTCGAACTTTAAAGAGTTATAACATAAAGAGGATGTTATATATTTACTTTTGTCTTTGCATAGCGAGAGGAGCTATATAGGGATAATGGTAATATATACACTTCTTTTTTTGTGATGTAAGTTAAGGTGATGCTTGCTGTAATGAATGTCGTTTTTACATCGAAAAAAGCCAAAATGTTTTCTGTTTTTTCTGTTTTTTTATATACATTTGCAAATAAATTAAATATGTATAAAAATGCTTTTTTCTTTACTTGCTGCTTATGACATTTAAGTGGTGCTTTATAAAAGATTAGAAAAGATGACAAAAAATATGAAATATGCTTTAATAACAGGGGCTTCACGTGGCATTGGTCGTGCTATAGCATTGCGCTTATCTTCTAAATATAAAATAATAATCAATTACTGTTCGAGGGCTGACAAGGCAAACGAAGTAAAGGCTTTGATAGAGGCACAGGGAGGCAGTGCAGAGCTTTTACCTTTTGATGTTTCCGATAGTAAACAGACAGATTTGGCTCTTAGCTCTTGGGAGGAAAATCATCAGGGTGAGTATATCTCGTTGTTGGTAAACAATGCGGGCATTCGTAGGGACAATGTTATGTTTATGATGTCCGATGAGGAGTGGAGAAAAGTGCTTGATATTACCTTAAATGGTTTTTTCTATGTTACGAGGCGTTTGCTAAAGCACATGATGCCGCGTAAGCATGGAGGCAGGATAATAAACGTTTCTTCTCTTTCAGGGCTAAAGGGCATGGCAGGTCAGGTAAATTATAGTGCGGCAAAAGCTGCTTTAATAGGTGCTACAAAGGCATTAGCCTTAGAGGTAGCTCCGCGTAACATAACGGTAAACGCTGTAGCTCCCGGCTTTATAGATACTGACATGACGCAAGACTTACCAAAGGAAGAGCTAAAGAAGCTGGTGCCTGTGGGTAGGTTTGGTACTTCTGAGGAGGTAGCATCACTGGTAGAATATTTATCATCTGACGATGCTGCTTATATTACGGGCGAGGTAATTAGTATTAATGGAGGTTTATATACATAAGAGGAAAAAGAAGAAAAGCTATTAAAGAAAGAAAAGCTATTAAAGAAAGTTAAGCGTAAGAAACAGAATATAGATGGAAAGAAGAGTAGTTATTACCGGAATGGGCATTTGGTCTTGCTTAGGTACAGACCTTGAAGCTGTTAAGTTGTCGTTGCGTTCAGGCAAGTCTGGCATAGGTCTTCAGAAGGAGCGTTTAGAGTATGGTTACCGTTCGGCTCTTACAGGGATAGTGGAAGAGCCTGTTATAACAAAGAAAATGCTGGATAGGCATACTCGTGCAGGTATGTCTGAAGAGGCGAAATATGCTTATATGTCTAGTCTGCAGGCTTTTTCTCAAGCAGGTGTATCAGATGAATACTTGTTAAAGAACGAGGTGGGCTGTATTTTTGGTAACGACTCTTCTGCAAAGCCAGTAATAGAGGCTTCAAAGATAATGGACGAGAAACACGACTCGGCTATGTTAGGGTATGGTGTTATCTTTCAGTCGATGAATTCTACTGTGAACATGAATCTTAGTACTATATTCCATTTGCGTGGGGTAAACTTTACCGTTAGCTCTGCTTGTGCCAGTGGTAGCCATTCTATAGGTTTGGGCTTTATGATGATAAAGCAAGGCTTGCAGGACATGGTGCTTTGTGGTGGTGCTCAGGAAACTAACTATTATTCTATGGCTTCTTTTGATGCTCTTGGAGCTTTTTCTATAAGAATGGACGAGCCAACGAAGTCGAGCAGACCTTTCGATCGTGATCGTGATGGGTTAATACCAAGTGGTGGTGCAGCCTCTTTGGTGTTAGAGGATTATGATCATGCTAAGGCAAGGGGTGCTAATATCCTTGCGGAGGTAGTGGGTTATGGCTTTTCAAGTAATGGTGGAGGTATTAGTCAGCCTTCCGATGATGGTAGCGTGATAGCTATGAGCAGAGCTTTAGCTATGGCAGGTTTAAGCGTAGATGATATAGATTACATCAACGCTCATGCTACGAGCACTCATCAAGGCGATATGTATGAGGCTATAGCTTTAAATAGAATGTTTGAAGGTAAGCACGCTTTAATATCTTCTACAAAGAGTATGACGGGTCATGAATGCTGGATGGCAGGTGCTTCAGAGATAGTTTATAGCACATTAATGATGCAAGATAACTTTGTAGCACCAAATATCAATTTTGAAAATCCTGACGAGTATTCTTCTAAGCTGAATATAGCAGCAAAGACTATAGACACAGAGGTTAATACGGTGCTTAGCAATAGCTTTGGTTTTGGTGGTACCAACTCGGCATTAATAATAAAAAAAATAAAATAACTATTTAATAATAAAACATTTTTTTAACAATGAAAAACTTTTTTATGACCATGTGCCTTCTATTATGTAGCATAGTAGCAATGGCAAGTAATCCTTTAAAGGCAATAGAAGGAAAGAAAAATCTATCTACAATAATGAGGTCGAAAGGAAAGGCTTTAATAGTCTTCGACTGGAGTGAAGCAAAATATGATAAAGATAAAGACTTAAAGGAGAAACTCGGTACGGATTATGACTTTGTCTTGTCTGATTGTGAGAAGAGCTTTATAAAAGGTTTTAATGGAAAATCTAAAAAAATAAAATTAGCAGAAGATGCTTCAGAGGCTACATATAAGTTTATCCTTAAAGTAACATGTATAGATCGTTACTTTTCAGTAATGAGTTTTGTTCCTAAACATGAGGCTAAGATGTGGGGAAGCCTTGAGATAGTAGATGTTAAGACAAAGGAATCGTTAGTAAAGATAACTATTGACGAGGCTGAAGATGGAAAGGATTTAGTGCCAAGAGAATGTTTTGGAAAAACTTTTTTCAACTTAGCAGAGCGTGTAGCAAAACTAAAGTAAAGATATATATATATAAGAAGCATTCTTAACGTATATAAAAATTATGAATCTTTTCAAATCTGAAAGTGATAGATATACAAAGGAGCATTTGTCGGCTCGTGAGGCTCAGCGTCAGGCAGAGTATATAGCATGGGCACCAATTATATTTCAAGTATCCCGCCTTATGATAAGGTGGGGTATTTTGGATCATCTGCGCGATAGTGTAGGCGGTATGACACTTGCTGATATGCAGCAAAAGACAGGTTTGTCGGAGTATGTTCTCAAGATATTATTAGAGGCATCGCTTAGCATAGGCACTGTATTGATAGATAAAACCACCGATTGTTATACTATTTCTAAGACTGGTTGGTTCTTGCTTACTGACCCTGCCACTCGGGTTAATATCGACTTTAATCATGATGTAAACTATCGTGGAATGTTTTACCTTGATGAGGCTCTTAAAGAGGGTAAGCCTGCAGGTCTTAAAACACTTGGAGATTGGCACACTATATATGAGGGGCTATCTAAGCTAGATGAGCAAGTGCAGCGGAGCTGGTTTGGGTTCGACCATTTTTATAGTGATAATTCTTTCGATACAGCTTTAGAGATAGTCTTTGGCAAGAATACAGTTAAGCATGTAATGGACGTAGGAGGTAACACAGGGCGGTTTGCTCTTCGTTGTGTAGATCATGATAAGGACGTTAATGTTACCATTGTGGATCTTCCGGGACAGATAGGCATGATGCAGAATAATATAAAAGGTAAGAATGGTGCAGAAAGGATAAGTGGTTATCCTACTAATATCCTTGAAGAGTGCAACGAGCTGCCACAAGGTAGCTGGGACGCAATATGGATGAGCCAGTTTCTCGATTGCTTTTCAGAGGAAGATATATGTAGCATTCTAAAGCGTGCAGCTAAGGTGATGACGTCTGCTACCACATTATATATTATGGAGACTTTCTGGGATAGACAGAAGTATGAACCTGCTTCGCTGTGTCTTACCATGACCAGTGTTTATTTTACGGTTATGGCAAACGGTAATAGCAAGATGTATCACTCTGATGATCTTATTAAGCAAATAGAGAAATCAGGTATGAAAGTGGTAGCTACACATGATAATATTGGGCAAGGACACACTATATTAGAAGTAAAGAAAATATAATAAAAAAAGAAGTAAATGGAAAGAACAGAAATTGAAGAAAAGGTAAGAAACTTCCTCGTTGAGGATTTGGAAATAGAAGAAGACAAGATAGCTCCAGAGGCTCGTCTTAAGGACGATCTTGGCATAGATAGTCTTGACTTTGTGGATATTGTTGTTATCGTGGAGAAGAATTTTGGTTTTAAAATAAAGCCAGAAGAGATGCAAGGCGTAACAACCTTGAAGCAGTTTTGCGATTATATACAGAGCAAGGTAGGGTAAAAGGGTGAAAGCTAATACTACCTTTGGCACAGCTTGGATGCATAACCATTTGGTAAGCATTTTAAGGTATGTAGATGTTAGGTTGCTATATGCTTTTACTGCTGTTTTTGTTATTCCCGTTTGTCTTATCATTAATAAGAGCAGAGTAACTGCTTATCGTTATTTTCGTGAGCGACGGGGATATAGTAAGCTTCATGCAGCGTGGTCTACGTATATTAATCACTGTTTGTTTGGTCAGACTGTGATAGATAGGTTTGCTATGTTTGCAGGAAAGCGCTTTAAGGTAACAGTGAAAGGTTATAAAGACTTTTCTTGCCTGGCAGATAAGGACGAAGGCTTCATGATGCTTAGTGCTCATGTGGGTTGTTACGAGATAGCGGGTTATACCTTAGTGGCAGATAAGAAGCGTGTGAATGCTTTAGTTTATGGCAGCGAGAAGGCTACGGTGATGAATGGTAGGAAAGAAATATTTGATCATACTAATATCCGTATGATACCTGTAGAGCATGATATGAGCCATTTGTTTAAGATAAACGAAGCTCTTTCTAATAACGAGATTGTCAGTATGCCTGCCGATCGTGTTATAGGTTCGCATAAGGTATTGGAAGCAATGTTTGTGGGTAAAAAGGCAAAGCTGCCCATGGGACCTTTCTCGGTAGCTACAATGCGTGGAATGGAAGTTATAGCAGTTAACGTGTTTAAGACATCGGCTATGGGATATACTGTTTATGTTTCATCTTTGAAATATGACAAAACAGTATCTCGTAATACGCAGATGCAGCAATTGGCTGATAGCTATGCCAAAGAGCTGGAAAAGAGGCTTGAGCAATATCCTCAGCAGTGGTATAATTTTTACGACTTTTGGGCATGATAAATACTTTTAGTGTTTATATATATTATGATCTATTTTGATGTAAATAATCCATTAGAGCAAGATCTTCGCAAGATAGACGTTCACGAACTCCTGCCTCAGCAAGAGCCTTTTGTGATGATAGGTAGCCTTATACATTTTGATAAGAGGGTTACTATAACAGAAACAGAGGTTAAGGCTGGGAATATTTTTGTGGATAATGGTTGTTTTTCGGCATCAGGTCTGATGGAGAACATAGCTCAGAGTTGTGCTGCTCGTATAGGTTATGTTAATAAATATATTTTAAAGAAAAGTGTTCAGTTAGGCTTTATCGGAGCAGTGCGCAACTTTGATATTATCTCTTTGCCTAAGATAGGCGATGTAATTACTACAAAGGTAGAGATAAAGGAAGAGGTTTTTGGTATGACTTTAGCAAGTGCTATTATAAAGAGTAATGATAAGATACTCGCAACGACAGATATAAAGATAGCCGTAAAAGGAATGGAGACAGAGAAATGACAGAGCTAAAAGAGTCTAAAAGGTTTGAGATACGTTTTAGTGAAGTAGATTCTATGAATATTGTATGGCATGGTTCTTACCCTCTTTACTTTGAAGATGCTCGTGAGGCTTTTGGCAAAAAATATGGATTGGAATATATGAATTTCTTCGATGAAGGCTATTTTGCACCCTTAGTAGAGCTAAGCATTCATTATAAGAAGCCTATAAAGTATGGTTTAACTCCTCGTATAGATATAATATATCGTCCTACAGAGTCGGCAAAAATAGTTTTCGATTACGAGATACACGATGCCGTAGATAATACTTTGATAGCTACAGGCCATTCTGTGCAGGTTTTTGTAGATATGAATTATCAGCTTATTTGGGATAATCCTCCTTTTTATAAAGCATGGAAAGAGAAGTATTTTGGTAAGAAATAAAGTGTATAGAAAGGAAGATTATGGCTTATATATTATCAGATAATATCATATCTGCTTTAGGAGAAACATCTGAAGAAAACTATTTAGCAGTGAAATCAGGTAAGTCTGGTATTCGCACTTATGCTAAAGGTTATCATGATATTGCTGAATCTTTTACAGGATCTTTTCTTTTTGCAGATTTTAAAAAGATAGTTTTTCGCTCAGTAAAGAAAGCCATTAGCAAGCTCAATGTAGATATAGAAAAGCAGAAAGTGGCATTTATATTAAGTTCTACCAAAGGAGATATTGAGAGCTTAGGTGTAGAAGATGATGATAAATGGTATTTGAGCGAGGTTGCTAAAGACGTTGCGCTAACTTTTGGAATGAAGCCCTTTGTGGTTTGTAATGCTTGTGTGTCAGGCTTATCGGCTTTGATATTAGCTTCTCGCTTGTTAGATCAAGGCAGGTACGACTATGCAGTGGTATGTGGTTGTGATACGCCTAAAGGCTTTATTATCTCCGGATTCCAATCGTTGAAGGCCTTATCCTTAAAGCCTTGTAAACCTTTTGACATGGACAGGTCTGGGCTTAACCTTGGCGAAGCTGCTGCAACGTTGGTTCTTTCAAGGGTTCTACCTCAACATCTTTCATCTAATAAGGTTTGGACTATAAGTAAAGGCTTTGTAAGGAATGATGCCTATCACATTAGTGCTCCTTCAAAGACAGCTGAAGGCTTGTATAAGGCTTTAAGAGAAACGTTATATGATGTAGATAAAGCTAACTTAGCCTTTATAAATGCTCATGGGACAGCAACGTTGTTTAATGATCAGATGGAGTCGTTAGCTATTCAAAGAGCTAACTTGTCAGAAGTTCCTATAAACGCATTGAAAGGATATTTTGGTCATACCTTAGGAGCTGCAGGAGTGTTAGAAACTATTTTATGTATGCAGTCGGTAGATGATAATAACATAATAGGTACGTATGGTTATGAGGAGCTTGGTGTTTCAGGTAGAGTGAATGTAGTTAAGGCTAATAGCGTTACGAGCAAGAAGGCTTTTGTAAAGATGCTTTCAGGCTTTGGTGGCTGTAATGCCACAGTCTTAGTAGAAAAGAAAGAGCCTGTTACGAGCTGTTTAGAGTATATGCAGGAGGTAAGTTTTATAAAGCGTCATAAAGTAAGTTTGTCTGCTCAGGGTGCTTTTGTTGATGGTAAAGCTGTTGTAGTAGATAATGGTAATGGTGATGCGAGTCTACTTACTGCTATTTATAAGCAAAAAATAGGCAGCTATATTAGGTATTATAAGATGGACGGTCTGTGCCGTTTAGGTTTTGTTGCATCTGAATTGTTGTTGCAGGCTGAAGGGAAAGAAAGGTTTAAGGACTGTGATGATAGGGCTGTAGTACTTTTTAATCGTTCTTCTTCTATTTCCTCGGATAGGAAATATTTAGAATCAATACAAAGTAAAGAGAACTATTATCCCAGTCCTTTGGTGTTTGTTTACACATTACCTAATATAGTAACAGGAGAAATTGCTATTAGAAATCATTATCATGGTGAAACTTCCTTTTATATCTTGCCTCAAAAGAGCGAGGAGCAGATGTATGAGGTGTTAGATACTTTGGCGCAGGATAAGCATATAAAGAGTGTGTTAACAGGCTGGATAGATTATGAGGACGATACCCATTTTGAAGTGGATCTTGAGCTTATAGAAATAAGAAATAAATAAAAAAAAATAAAAACAACAATGGAAGAATTGATAAAAGAATTGAAGCAGGAAATTATAGAAGCATTAAATCTTGAGGAGATGACCCCTGATGATATTGATGAGAATGATGCTCTCTTTGGTGATGGCTTAGGGTTAGACTCTATTGATGCATTGGAACTTATAGTGTTATTGGAGAAAAAATACGGAATAAAGCTTTCTGATCCTGCAAAGGGTAAAGAGATCTTTAAGAGTGTGTCAACAATAGCTGATTATGTAGATAAGAATAGAAAAAAATAGATATAGGTATTCTCTAAAAATCATATAAAGATGAATATCGCAATTACAGGAGAGGGAATAGTCTCTGCTATTGGTAAAAACAAGCAGGAGGTATTGTCATCTTTGCTTGATGGCAGAACGGGTATAGGTAAGATGAAACATTTACAATCTGTTCATCACGAATTGCCTGTAGCAGAGGTCGATTTATCTAATGAAGAGATGAAATCTATTCTTGGCATACCTTCCGATAAGATGATGAGCCGTACTGCTTTGTTGGGTATGTTAGCTATAGATGAGGCTTTGAAAGATGCTCACATAGATGTATCAAAGTATAGGGATAAGCCTTTGCGTATAGTTCTTGTGTCGGGAACAACGGTAGGTGGTATGGATATTACCGAGCTTTGCTTTGACCATATAGAGCAAGAGGATAGAGCGTCGCTTATACGTCATCACGATTGTGGTCATAATACGTTGTCTATGTCTAACTATTTTGGTATCTTTAGCGATGTAACTACTTTGTCTACCGCTTGCTCTTCGGCAGCTAATGCTATTATGTTTGGTGCAAGGCTTATAGAAGCAGGGCAGGCAGATATGGTGGTAGCAGGTGGTACAGAGGCTTTGACTCGTTTTCATCTTAATGGTTTTAATTCGTTGATGATACTCGATGATGAGCAGTGTCGTCCTTTTGATGAAACAAGAGCTGGAATAAATCTTGGCGAGGGTGCAGCCTTTTTAGTGTTAGAATCGGAGCAGATAGCTACGCAAAGGGGTGTTAGCCCACATGCTTACTTGACGGGTTATGGTAATGCTTGTGATGCTTTCCATCAAACGGCGTCTTCAGAAAATGGTCAGGGAGCTTATCTTGCTATGAAGGAGGCTTTGCATAGCGCACATCTTTCGGCTAATGATATACAGTATATAAATGCTCATGGGACGGGTACTCCTAATAATGATCAGAGCGAAAGTGTGTCTTTAAGACGTGTCTTTGGAGATAATCTTCCTTTGGTATCGAGTACAAAATCTTTTACGGGGCATACTACAAGTGCCTCGGGAGGTATAGAAGCTGTTATATGTTTGCTTGCTATAGAAAACCATTTTGTTCCAGCTAATTTGGGTTGGAGTAATCAGATGAAAGACGGTATAACCCCTACTTTGGGAGTAAGAGATATTGAGTTGCGTCATGTACTTTGTAATTCGTTTGGTTTTGGAGGTAATGATACATCTTTAGTAATATCTTCTTGTCCTACGTTGAAAGAAGAAACTGTTTTTTCTAAAGATAAAATAAAGGTTCTTTCTAAGGTAGAGATAACAAGTATAGAGCAGTTGTCTGGTATTAGTAAGTATGTTAAGCCTTTGGAATCTCGTCGTATGGGTAAGATAATGAAGAGCTCTCTTCTTTCATCGCTCGAGGCTTTGGAGCAAGCAGGTATAAAGACGCCAGAAGCTATCATTACAGCTACTGCTTATGGCTGTTTGGAAAACAGTGAGCGTTTGTTATATCAGATAAGGTCAGAGGGTGAGGTAATGTTAAAGCCCACTTATTTTATGCAGAGCACACATAATACTATTGGTAGTAATATAGCTATAAAGACCCATTGCAATGGTTATAATGTTACTTATACTCAGGAGTCTCATTCTTTAGATTGGGCTATTCGTGATGCTGAAATGTTGCTGCGTAGCGGTAAGGTTAAGAACGTGTTAGTGGGCTGTCATGATGAGAGTACGTTGCTTTTTGATACTTTATCAGATGATGTTCATCAAAAGGATTTGCCCGGGGTACATTCTGTAGTTATGGTGTTGTCATGTGGAGAGTAATAGTGTTATCTGTTTTGCAAAGTGTTCTGCTATCAGGTGGGCAAGTGTTCTTAAAGTTTGGCTTAGGTAAGATGCAGCCTTTTGGCTGGAGGCGTAGCTTTTGGGTTAGCTTGTTGCTTAACTGGCAGTTTGCCTGCTGTGGTGTGTTCTTTGGCATTAGTTCCATTCTTTGGATGTATATTGTTAAGCGTTATCCGCTAAGTGTTGCTTATCCTATGATAAGTTTGAGCTATGTTTTTGGTCTTCTCGCGGCAATGTTGTTTTTTAATGAGTCCGTTTCTATGGTAAAATGGTTAGGAGTGGGCTTTATAATAATAGGATGTTTTTTAATAGCAAAATAATTATGAAAAGGTTTTTTGTTCTTTTTATTGTTTTAGGTATGTTTTTCTCTATAGCTTCTGCACAGCTTAATGAGGCACAGCTAAAGCGTCAAATAAATGCATTGGCTTTGAAAATGAAGTCGATGCAATGTGATTTTGTGCAGACAAAGTATATCAAGATGCTCAATTATAATATGGTATCACGAGGTAAGATGTTTTATCAACAGGGTAATAAGCTTCGTTGGGAATATACATCTCCTTATACTTATGCTTTTGTTCTTAATGGGCAAAAGGTGCTTATAAGCAGGGGTAAGCGCAGTGATGTTATTAATATTAATCAGAGCAAGATGTTTAAGGAGATAGCTCGTGTTATGATGAATAGTGTGGTAGGTAAATGTTTGACGGACACAAAGGACTTTAAGTCGAGCATAACCGATGCTTCTACAGAATATATAGCTACCCTTTATCCACAGCAAAAGCAGATGAGGCAAATGTTTCAAAAGATAGTTTTACGCTTTAACAAGCATAGTTCTATGGTTTCTACAGTGGAGCTTGTAGAAAAGAAAGGCGATAAGACTGTTATAGTGCTAAAGAATGTCAAGACTAATGTTCCTATATATGCAAAGGTTTTTAGTATCAATTAGTATTTGCATACTAAGTTTTCTGGTATTACCTTTGCATGGTCAGTCGTTATTTCCTGACAGTATAGGCTCAAGGGTAAGGTATGATGCTACTATAGAAATGCAGAAAGGCTATGCAAGTGGCATCTGTGTCTTGATGCATGATGTAAGTGGTGTTAAGGGTTGCTTGTTTAATGAGTTTGGCATCTCTGTTATTAGCTTCACTTATTTCCCCGACCTTGATAAAGTAAAGATAGATAGTGTTATTAAGATGTTTGATAAGTGGTATATAAAGAGAGTATTGCGTACCGATTTGCTTTGCCTGATGAAGAATTTGCAGCAGGGTGTTTCTTGTTATCGTAATGAGAAATATAAGATAGATTATAAATTTTCATTATTAAAAGATGCAGCTGAAGAATAATCTATATACTATAGTAGATAAGTCTATAACCGAGCCTCCATGCAGCTTTACAATAGCTTTAAACAAGGCTCACATCATCTATCAGGCTCATTTCCCGGGCGAACCTATTACTCCCGGTGTATGTATTGTACAGATAGGTAAGGAGCTTTTAGAAGAATACTTAGAGGATTATTTCTCTATAAAGTTAGCATTAGAGATAGTAAAGGTAAAGAACGTAAAGTTTATTTCTATTATTTCGCCTATAGATGCGTCAAGGGTGGAATATAAAATAAAGAAGTTAGATGTCTTAGAAGACTTTCTTAGGGTTAAGGCACAAATAGAGGTAAGTGCTTCGGGTGAGTTAAAGTGTAAGATGTCTTTAGAGTTAAGAAAGCAATGTTGAAAGAAGAAGTAAAAAGGCAGCTTACCCTAAGAGGCATTTGTGTTGTTATACCTACTTATAATAATGAAAGAAGTGTTCTAAAGGTGGTGTTGGAAACATTGTCTTATTGTGATAATGTTATTGTTGTTAATGATGGAAGCACAGATAGCACAACGTCTCTTTTGAAGGAGATAGATAATATCACGTTGTTATCATATTCTAAAAACAGGGGTAAGGGCTATGCTCTAAAGGTAGGGTTTATGAAGGCTTTAGAAATGGGCTTTGCCTATGCTATCACTCTTGATGCTGATGGGCAACATTATCCTAAAGATATAGAGCTTTTCTTAGAGGCTAACAAGAGGAGTCCCGGTGCTTTGATAATAGGAAATCGCAATTTAGAGGGGGTAGATCGCTCTAAGGGTAGCAGCTTTGCTAATAAGTTTTCTAATTTTTGGTTTTGTGTTCAGACAGGTAAGTTTTTAAGTGATACGCAGACGGGTTATCGCTTGTATCCATTACGCAAGCTATATGGGCTATCATTGCTCACCTCTCGTTATGAAGCAGAGTTAGAGCTTTTGGTTTTTGCAGCATGGCATGGCGTAGAGCTGGTGTCAATACCTGTTAATGTATATTATCCTCCTCGTCAAGAGCGTGTTAGCCATTTTAGAGCTGGGACTGACTTTGCGAGGATTTCAGTTTTAAACACTATACTTTGTTTTTTAGCCGTAGTGTATGGTTTGCCTTTACGTTTATGGCGTCTTTTAATGGTTTTTATAAGAACAGCATACTCCTTGTTGTTTTTTGTTTTTTTCTCTCTTATTATCTTTACTCCGTTCACATGGTTATATATTAAGTTAGGTAAGATGACCGAAAAGAAGAGTTTTCGTTTACATCAGCTTATCTATTATGCTTCACGCTTTGTTATTATGCGTCATGGTGTTCCCGGAGCAAAGTTTTATAGTAAGTTTTTAGCAAATGTAAGTTTCGATAAGCCACGTATCATAATATGTAATCATCAGTCGCATCTCGACTTAATGTGTCAGCTTATATTTACACCAAAGATAATCTTTCTCACCAATGAGTGGGTATGGAACAATCCTTTCTATGGCTTTATGATACGTAAGGCAGAATATTTACCCGTTAAGGAGGGTATTGACTCTTTAGTATGTAAGCTCAAGCCGCTTGTAGCAAGGGGGTATAGCATAGCAATATATCCGGAAGGCACTCGTTCTATGGATTGTAAGATAGGCAGGTTTCACCAAGGAGCTTTTTACATAGCGCAAGAGTTAGGATTAGATATTTTACCTATGTATCTTTATGGTACAGGTAAGGTGCTTCCTAAAAAGACTTATCACTTACGCAAGGGCTTGTTATATATAGAGGTAGATAAGCCTTTCTCGCAGGCAGAATTGCAGCAGATGGGCAATTGTCAGCAGCAAGCCTCTGCCATGCGTAAGCATTATAAGGAAAGGTATGAGGAGATATCTAACAGGTGTGAGCAAATGATATAAATAATTATGTTAAGGGCAGATAAGAAGAAGGTCGTTATTATAGGAAGTGGATTAGGAGGGTTGTCCACAGGAGTTATCTTAGCTAAAAACGGTTATGATGTTACTGTGTTAGAACAAGGCACGCAGGTAGGAGGGTGTTTGCAATGCTTTTATCGTGGTGGTGATAAGTTTGAAACAGGTATGCACTTTATAGGTAGTGCCTCTGAAGGGCAAACATTAAGAAAGCTGCTTACTTTTCTGGAGATAGATAAGGATATTACCCTTTCACCATTAGATACTAAAGGTTATGATGTGGTGTCTTTAGGGGGTAAGCGGTATAGGTTTGCAAATGGTAAGGAGGCTTTTATTAAGCAAATGACTAAATATTTTCCACATCAGCACGACAACTTAGTGAGATATTATGATCTGGTAGAAAAGATAGCCTCTGCATCGTCTTTACACTCTTTGAAATATGCCGAAACGGACGCTTCTGTTAATACGGAGTATCAGCTACGCTCTGTAAATGAGGTTATCGACAATATTATCACAGACCCTTTACTATCTAAAGTTCTTGTAGGCAACTTGCCGCTTTATGCTGCTGAAAAAGATAAAACGCCCTTTTCTACTCATGCTTTTATTATGGACTTTTATAATCAGAGTGCTTACAGAGTGAAAGGAGGGAGCGATACCATTGCAGCAGCGTTAGTAAGAGTAATAGAGAGCTATGCCGGTAAGGTTATAACCCGTAAGAAAGCCACTAAGATTATATGCGACGACACACACGCCACCTTCGTTGAGGTGAATGGTAAAGACCTTTTGCCTTGCGATTATGTTATCTCTGACGCTCACCCCATGCGCACTTTAGAGCTACTTAACACCAAGCTCATACGTCCTGCCTTTCGTAAGCGCATTAACGAGATACCACAAACGGTTGGGGGCTTTTCTGTTTACTTGAGTTTTAAGAAAAACACTGTGCCTTATATTAATTATAATTATTATGGTTATCAGACAGATACTCCTTGGGATTGTGAGAAATATACCTCTGAAACGTGGCCTAAAGGCTTTCTTTATATGCACTTTTGTCCAAACAACCTAACAGGCTTTGCCTCTACGGGGGTAATCTTGTCGTATATGCAGATGAAAGATGTAGAGCAGTGGGCAGACACTTCAGTAGGGCATAGGGGGAAAGACTATGAGGAGTTTAAGAAGGAAAAAGCCGAAAAACTTATATCTGTTTTAGAACAGCATTTCCCTAATATAAGTGATAATATCAGCAGATATTATACGTCCACTCCTCTTACCTATCGTTATTATACAGGCACAGAGGGAGGATCTATGTATGGCAACGCTAAGGATATTAATATGGCAGCAGCTTGCAGGGTGCCACAAAGAACAAGGATACCGAATGTTTTTCTTACAGGGCAGAACATTAACTCTCATGGTATGTTAGGGGTTTTGGTAGGAGCTATAGTAACGTGCAGCGAGCTTCTTACAGCAAAAACAATATATAAACAGATACAGGAGGCTAACAAATGAAAACAGTAGTTATTATAGGTGGAGGATTAGGCGGACTTGTTTCTGGTGCTATACTTGCAAAGGAAGGCTTTAAGGTAGTAGTGCTTGAGAAAAATTCTACTATAGGTGGTGGGTTACAAACTTTCAGTAGGTTTGGCGAAAGGTTCGACACAGGTATGCACGTTATAGGAGGTATGCAGGAAGGAGGTAATATTTACCGTCTTTGTAAGTATTTAGGTATTATAGACAAGGTGCTTTTAAGGCGTGTTGATGCCGAATGTGCGGATAGTCTTTATTTTGCAGAAGACAAAAAGCGTTATAATATCAAAGAGGGTAAAGAGGGCTTTATAAGCTCTTTAGCATATTATTTTCCTAAAGAAAGGGAAAATATAGCAGCATACGTTAAAGCGATATATGATATTAGTGATAATGTAGACTTGTTTCATCTTCGCCCTTCTAAAGACAGCCTGTTTAAAAGATATCCCGACGACTTTCTCCTTTCGGCAGATGCCTTTGTGGCAAAGTATATTAATAATCCTAAGCTGCGTAGCATAGTAGCTTATATGAATCCGCTTTATGGTGGTAGGGGCGATGAAACTCCTTCGTTTATACATGCTATTATCAGTACGCTATATATAAACGGTGCAAGCAGGTTTGTGGGAGGAAGCAGTAAGTTTGCCGATTTGTTAGTTTCCATTATAGAAAGCTCTGGCGGAGAGGTGATAGTAGGCGATAAAGTGGAATGGATAGAGGTAAACGATCATCATATAGATTTTGTAAAAACCTCTAAGGGTAGAGAGTATCATGGGCAGTATTATATATCAGATGTTCACCCATGCACTCTTCTTGAGCTTATGCCCCAGAAAGCATTCCCTAAGGCTTACAGAGACAGGCTTAGGTCTATACCAAACTCTTATTCTGCTTTTTCGGTATATATTAAGTTTAAGCCTAATACCTTTCCTTATATTAACCATTCGGAATATTATATGACGCAATACGCTGACGTGTGGCATTTTGGTGAGCCTCATAGCTTTTGGCCATTAGGGTTTTTGTTTATGACTCCACCCGAAGAACAGCAGTCTAAGTATGCTAATAAGGCATTAGTTACGGCACCTATGCTTTTTCAGGAGGTAGCTAAGTGGGAAAACACTGTTGTGGGTCATCGTGGTAAAGACTATGAGCAGTGGAAGGAGCAAAAGACACAGCAGATATTAAGAAAGGTAGAAGAGTTGCACCCTGGCTTTATGTCTTGCATAGAAAAGGTAAACGCCTCTTCGCCTCTTACCATTCGCGACTTTTATGGTGTTAAAGATGGGGCTTTGAGCGGTTATAGTAAGGACTATAAAAATATAACTCTCTCACAAGTGCCAGTGTTTACTAAGGTGGACAACCTTTTGCTTACAGGGCAAAATAATAATCTTCATGGCTTTTGTGGTGTCTCTCTAACGGCTATTAATACCGCAGAAGCTATCTTGGGAAAAGACTATATATTAAATAAGATTAATAATGAAGAGGCTAATGAATAGGCGATTATATGTGCTAAGCATAATATTGTTGGTCTTATTGCCCTTTACAAAAGCTAAAAAAGAGGAGCTAAGGGTAAACGTATGGCAAGGCACCAATGTAAGAAAAGCAGTAGAGATGACGCCTTATCTTGCTGCTGGGCATGATAACATATCTGTTGTGGTGTGTCCGGGGGGTAGCTACTTCTGGCACGATCTCAAGGCAGAGGGTGAAGCAGTGGGTAAGTGGTTACAGCGAAACGGCATTTCAGCCTTTGTCCTAAGGTATCGTACAGCAGGCTTTTGGGCATATCTTACCCGTTTTCGTTATCTTTTTCGTGGCTATAGGTACCCTGATTCTTTCAACGATCTACACCAAGCTCTTACCTATATACGCAAAAAGTCTAACGCATATAATATTAATCCACACCGTATAGGTGTTATGGGCTTTTCAGCTGGTGGACATCTGGTGATGTTAGCAGGCGAACTCCTTTCACCTAAAGAACGCCCAACCTTTATAGCCTCTATATACCCAGTGGTTACTATGGAGAAAATGTGTGTGCATAAACGTTCACGCAGGGCGTTGTTAGGCGATGATATGAAGAATAATATTTCTTTAAGACACTCTCTGTCAACAGAAAATCATGTACCAAAAGATTGCCCGCCTGTGTTTTTAGTTAATTGTAAAGACGACCCTATAGTGGACTTTCGTAACGCTGTGCTGCTCGATTCTGCCCTAAGCGTTAATAACATACCTCACAAGTACATACAATATCATACTGGGGGGCATGGCTTTGGAGCTGCCGAACATAAGGGAACTTTAGAGAGCAGAAGGTGGAAAGGTGAGTTTCTCTCATGGTTAAACGGGTTAATAAAGAAAAATATAACGAGGTAACAGGTTTTTTAAAAGGGTAAAAGAAAAGGAACTATGACTAACTTTATATTAAACATATACGCCTATATGAAGATGCACCGCATGATGTGCCTCTTCTCTTTCTTAGGCTTAACCTTGCTATTGGTGCTATCTATGCTGCGTCTTAACTATAAGGAAGACATAGCCGACTTCCTACCCATAGACAGCACACACCATAACGCCTTAAAGGTATATCAGGACATATCTGGAGCTAACAGGATCTTTGCCGTCTTCCAGTATAAAGACACCACTCATACTAACCCTGATGCTATGGTAAGCACTATAGATGCCTTTACCAAAGAAATAGCAAAAGCCGATACGGCTAAGGTTATAAGAAACGTGATGTCGCAGGTAGATATGCAGAAGATGACGGATATAACATCTTTCGTTTACGATAACATACCTTATTTCCTCACTAAGGCAGATTATATAAGAATGGACAGCCTGCTATCACAGCAAGGGTATGCTAAGAGAGAGTTGCAGCGAGATAAGCAGATGCTTATGTTTCCCGTAGGAGGAATATTAGCAGATAACATACAGCGCGACCCTCTTAACCTTTTCTTACCTATACTGAAAAGGCTGCAACCATCTGACGCAGACCTACAGTATGAGCTATACGATGGTCATATCTTTTCGCCCGATATGCAGAAAGCTTTTGTTATGATCTCTTCGCCGTATGGCGCAAGCGAGACCGAAAACAACGCCTCACTAATAGATATGCTTAATCTTTGCGCTACTAAGGTGGCAGGCAAAAACATCGATGTACACATCATAGGCGGCCCTGTTATAGCCGTTACTAATGCTAAGCAGATAAAGACGGACAGTATCTTGTCTGTAGCAATATCTGTAATACTGATATTAGCTTTGCTGCTTTTCTCTTTTCGCAATGTGCGTAACCTCTTCTTAATAGCTCTTTCCATAGCGTGGGGGTGGCTCTTCGCTATGGGGCTTATGGCTCTTTTACACGATAAGGTGTCTGTTATCGTCATAGGCATATCGTCTGTTATCTTAGGTATTGCTGTCAACTATCCGCTACACTTCATAGCCCACCTCTCACATACGCCTAACCATCGTAAGGCTTTGCGCGAAATAGTAGTGCCGCTCTTGGTAGGTAATGTTACCACGGTGGGAGCTTTCTTGGCGTTAGTACCATTGCAGTCGGTAGCTTTAAGAGACTTGGGCTTGTTTAGCTCTTTGCTCCTTGTAGGCACTATCTTCTTTGTCTTGATATATCTTCCGCACATCTCAAAGGCTACTACAAGCAGAAAGCATACTTTTTTAGACAAACTTGGCAACATATCCTTAGAGAATAAGCCTGCCTTTATTATCGTAGTGCTTATACTTACTGTGGTGTTTGGATATTTTAGCTTTAAGACAAAGTTTGATGCCAACATCGCACATATCAACTATATGACAAGCGCTCAAAAGGCAGACATGGCTTACTTTCAGCGCATGATGACCCATGGCAGCGGTCTAAAGAAGGTATATGCCATCTCTACCGATACTACCATAGACGCTGCTTTAGATAAAAACCTTCGTTTGCAGCCATATCTCAGGCGTTTGAAAGATAAAGGCTATATACATGAATATTCCTCTTGTAGCCGCTTCTTACCCTCTAAGAAAGAGCAGGCTCATAGGTTAAGCCTCTGGCGGGAGTTTCTCTCTCGACATAAGGCGGCTCTAAAGACATCTTTACACCGTAGTACCCTCTCGGAAGGCTTTGCTCCTAACAGCTTTGATAGCTTTTATGCCTTGTTAGAAAAGGAATACCCTGTGCGTGAAGTGGCTTACTTTGATAAGCTTATAAAGCAGATTTTTTCTTCTAACATCAGCATAGACCATGCCAAGAAGCAGTATAACGTTATAAGCCTTTTATCTGTAAAGGAGCATAATGTGAAGCCCGTAGAGGCTTATCTGAAGAAGAATGGTAGCAGTAGCTTTGACGTAGTGGGTATGAACAGTGCCATAGCCAGTTACCTTTCTAACGATTTCAATTATATAGGCTTTGCATGCGGCTTTATAGTGTTTTTGTTTTTATGGTTGTCTATGGGCAGCATAGAGCTTGCTTTGCTCTCGTTTGTGCCAATGGCTGTTAGCTGGGTATGGATATTAGGCTTTATGGGGCTTATGGGAATGCAGTTTAACATTGTTAATATTATCCTTGCTACTTTTATCTTTGGTCAGGGCGACGACTATACCATCTTTATGACCGAGGGTGCTGTATACGAGTATGCTTACCGCCGCAAGATGTTATCTTCGTATAAGCAGTCCATTATCATCTCGGCATTGATAATGTTTATAGGTATGGGTACGCTTATAGTGGCTCGCCACCCTGCTCTACATTCTTTAGCAGAGGTTACTATAACGGGTATGTTTTCTGTGGTCTTGATGGCTTATATCTTTCCGCCGCTCATCTTTAAGTTTTTAGTTAGTAACGCAGGCGGTTATAGAAGGCGTCCAGTGTCTATGAAGCCTTTGCTAAGAATGGGGCTTGCTGTAGTGGTATTCTTCTTTGAGATAATAACAGTATATGTAAGAGGCTTTTTTGTTTTTTGCTTTTTAAGGCATACAGAGGGTAGGGAGCAGAGCTTTAGACAGTATGTGCATAGGCTTTACCGTTATAGCTTGGCGCATATACCGAGTGTAAGATATAGGGTAGATAACCCTTTTAAAGAGAGCTTTAAGGCTCCTGTAATGGTTATTAGCAATCATCAGTCTATGTTAGATGCTGCCGTGTTTATGGCTTTAAGCCCTAAGCTGGTGCTTATATCTAATAACGCTCCAAGCAGCTCATGGGTGGTAAAGCGCATATATCGCTGGCTGGGATATGTTACTCTTAGTAGCGATATGCAGGCTAACATAGCCCTTTTAAAAGAGCGTGTGCGGCAGGGTTATAGCCTTGTGATGTTTCCCGAGGGCAGGCGTAACCCGCTCTCGTCTATACTACGCTTTCATAAAGGAGCGTTCTACATAGCCCAAGAGCTAAGTTTAGACATTGTACCCGTACTGCTCCATGGGCTTAACGAGGTGCTGCCACGAGGTAGCTTTATGGTATATGCAGGCCACATAGATGTAAGTATAGGCAAGAGAATATCACAAAACGATGCCACATGGGGCACAGACTATGTTAGCCGGACTAAAGCCATACATACATACTATGTTAAGCAGTATGCTAAGATAGCCTCTTTGAGGGAGACTGCCCGTTACTTTCATGGCTTGCTGCTCGACCGTTATCGTTATAAAGGCGTAGAGGTATATAAGTCGGTGAAAAAGAGCCTTAAACGCTTTGACGACTTTGATAAATGGATATCGCCCACGCCCACACGTCATAATGATGTCGTTGTGGTAAATAAAGGCTACGGAGAGTTTGCCCTGTTATATGCTTTAGTACATAAAGATGTGCAGGTATATGTCCTCGAAGAGGATAATGAGCGGGCTGCTCTGATAAGTTATTGCGCTGAAGGCATAACGCATAACGTGAAAATAATATCTCACAGCTACCTTAAAGCCTTAGACGTTACGCGCTGTAAGGTCTTTGCCTTTGCCCCTGACGGCGAAAAGCTGTCTACGTTTAGCGATGTTAATATCATTAGCCTGTAGCATATAACACGCAAACTAAGAGAAGACACATTAATATATAATAGAAACAACAATATTTTTTTAATAAATATAAAAATGAAAGAAGCTATAAGAACAAAACTTGAAGAGCTGTTGCCGCTCGTCGATTTCGATTCCGATTTCCTTTTTCAGGAACTCGATTCGCTTGGTATAACAACTATATTGATGACCCTTTCAGATATGTATGGTGTAGAGTTCGACTACAGTGATGTTACTCCCAAAAACTTCCGAACCATAGATAGCCTTATTAATATGGTTAAAGAAAAGATAAAACTAAAATGAAAATAGAGGATAAGCTGCGAAGCAATGCCGAGAGACATCGTGAAAGCATAGCCCTAAAGGCAGAGGGTTACACCGTTAGCTACTCACAGCTATACAACTATGTGTGTAGCAAGGCAAAGACCATGACATACTTTCCCGGCGAACTCGTACCCATAGAGGCAACACCTACGATAGAGTTTGTAGTAACTTACTTTGCCCTTCATCTCATAGATGCCGTTGCCGTACCTTTCGAGGCAGGGCTGCCTGAAAAGCGAAAAGAGGAAATAACAGCTATGTTTGCAGGTAAGAAAGCTCCCAAGGGGGTTGCCGATGTGCTATATACTACTGGCACTACGGGCAAGTCGAAGGCAGTAATGGTTAGCCATGATACTATCTTTGCTAATGCCGAAAACCTTGTTTTAGCACAAAAGTTTACAAGAGATGTTACCTTTATAGTAAGCGGACCTCTCAGCCATATAGGTAGCCTCTCTAAGCTATACCCCACTATCTTTGTAGGAGGTACTATACATCTTGTAGGGGGAATGAAAAACCTCACTGCCTTTTATGAAGCCATTGACGATGCTCCCTCTAAGGTAGCCACATTCTTAGTACCTACTAACATACGTATGCTGCTAACATTATCTAAGGAGAAGTTAGCCTCTTATGCCGATAAGATAGATTTCATAGAGACAGGTGCTGCCCCAATGGCGCAAACGGACATGGAGGCTCTTTGCAAAATCTTACCCCACACACGGCTTTATAACACTTATGCTTCTACCGAAACAGGTATAATAGCCACTTACGATTATAATGAGGGCGAGTGCTTGGCTGGGTGTTTGGGTGTGCCAATGAAACACTCTTCGTTTGCTATAACCCCCGAAGGTAGGGTCTGTTGCAAAGGTAAAACCCTCATGATGGGATATTTTGGCGACCCTGAACTTACTAAAACTATCTTAAAGGACAACACTATCGTTACTAACGACATGGGATATATAGACAGCAAGGGGCGGTTGCGCTTGCAGGGTAGGGGCGATGATGTTATTAATATAGGTGGTTTTAAGATAGACCCCACAGAGGTGGAAGCCACTGCTATGCAGTATGGCGGCGTCAGCGACTGTGTATGTATCTCGGTAAAGCACGCTTTCACCACTAATGCCTTAAAACTTATAATAGTGCGGGGTGAGGGCTATGAGCAAAAAGAGCTTATCAAGTTTTTAAAGTCGAGGCTCGAAGCCTATAAAGTGCCGCTATTATATGAAGAGGCATCAAAGATACATCGCACATTTAATGGCAAGATAGATAGGAAGCTTTATAGATAGAAAGCATTAGCTTCCTTTTTATTTCCACTTTATAATATGTAATTAAAGCGTGGGGCTATGCTCATAGTAACAAACCTATTGGCATAGCCCCACGCTTTTTTTAGTGTTTATAAATATCTTTTCTTTATATCCTTACTTCTTAGGATTAGGATTGTACGGACGCCTAATAAAGTCTAACTCTACATCTTTACCGTCTTTCTTAAACTCCTTTCTGTTTCTTGGAGCTTGCGGAGAGAACTCGTTAGTCTCGCGGCTGGCTATTAAGCGGACAGGGTAGTAATACACATTATTAGCATTATAATCTACAGCAAAGCCTTTATACGACATCTTTCGTGAAGCGAAAGTTATGTCTGAACCATATGGGTCATAACCCGTTTTTATATAAGAATAATTAGCCTGCACTCTTGTATAATAGTTGCAGGTAGGAGCACCTTCTACATTGGCTTTGTTACCATACATAGCTATAACACGGTAGCAGTCTACATTATATAAAGGGTTGCTATCAGAGCAGTCGCCCCACCATTCGTCGCTCATAATGTCTTTTATGTTTACATCGGCATTACCTATCCACCTGCTTTGTATGATGATGCGTGCCCCTTGCCCATCGTGGGTGTATTCGTTTTCAGGCTGCTTCCCTAAATCTACAAACCTATATCTATATACGCAGCGGTAGCGGCGCCCAATTTCTCGGCTATTTTTGCAATCTTTCTCGTCTATTTTAAGATAATTGTCTTCTGTAAAGAGCGGCTCAAACCTAATGGCGTATATCTCGCCCTTATGATCATCTTTCATAAAGTAAGAAGCCCAAATAGGCAAATCCTTCCAATAATCTGATTGTTTATGACCAACGCTTGATTTTATACAGATGGTTTCATCCATATTATCTTTTCTGGGTGAAAATATCTCAAAATAAGGGTTAGGGGCATCTTTTAAAGAGTTATCTCCATTAAAAAGCCATGGGTTTAAGTTTATTTCACGGTTAGGAATGTCTTTTAATATATTATAGAAGGCAACACCCCACTCTTCGGTGTTAGGCACATGAAAGCCCTGTGGAACATAGTCTTTGTTAAGGATAAAGTGTTGTTTAAATTCTTTACCTTTCCATGTCATATTATATGTTTTCCCATTAACTTTCTTTTCTGTATATCCGTCCCATTTATATTTTGCATACCAAAGATCATTTCCTGTAATGAAGCTATCATCAAACTTTGGCTGGTCAGCGTATAAGATGGTGTTAGTCCTTGCTAATCGCTCCAAAGGGTTAGGCCAAGGGTATTTAGGCAGCTTTTTGCCGTCCTGTGTTTCCACTTCTCTGAAGTTAGGGCGCACCACACCAAGCTCTATAGTCTTATATCCTATGCCGTCGCCCTTTTCTAAGGATACTCCAGTGATACACTCCGATGTCTCTGCATTCTTACTTCTCGTGTCTACTAACCATTCATCTGCATAACGCACCTTTCCTTTTACTGTCATCTTTCTGCCAAGCATAAAGCCGCCATGCTCTGCTGTTATCATAGACTGGTGGCGTAAAATGCCTTTATACTGGTCGTTGATAGGCATTCCCCATACAAAGAACTCATCGTACTTAGGGTTGCTAAATCTCCGGTCTCGCATCTTGCTTGAGTTATAGGTGTAGTGCCATTCGTAGAAGCCACCTCTCTTATGGTCAGGGTTAGGGTCGTTAAACCATGGGCGGTGATCCTCCTCATAGTTCCAGTACCACTGCTTACTTATGCTGTGCGCAGAGCCGTTTGAGTTTAAGCGCAGACGGCAGTCTAAGCCAAAGGTGTTGTCCCCCTGTGTGCGGTCGGCAATGTCTTCTAAAGGACACATTGTGAAGAAGCCGTTACCCGAAATCTGAGAGCTGGCAAAGGTATAGTTGTGCCCCTCTGGCTTTACAAGCTTTTCGTTGCGGCGTATCTTAAACTTTAGCAGTACGCCTAAAGGCTTAAAGTGCCAATTGCGTATCTCTACTTTGTTTTTACCCGTTATGTTAGATAGCTTAATCCAACCAGTAGAGAAAGGCACATCAGCCATTAGCTTGCCGTCAGAAGAGTATTTGTTATGCTGCGAGTTAGGTGCAGCAGGGTCAAAGAATATGCTAAAGTAATACATGTTCTTTATGTGCCTTATAAACTTTTGCTTAGCAGCTTCGTTATCAAAGTGTCTACCTGCTATTATCTTGTTTATGTTTTTAGGGTTAAGGCTTTCGTCTTGTCTACCCCCTATAACGCCACAGATAAACCACTCCTCTTTTCCCCCTTTTATATCCACCTTATCGTTAAGCCATGTAAGGTTGGTAAGGTTAGAGTTTTGTGTTCTTAGCGTTATACCCGTGCCGCTGGCATTAGCTACCTTGTTGCAGGTTATCTCGCCGGTAGCCAAGCATAGGTCTTTGTCCGTCTTCATGTAGAATTCTGATCCAGGGGCACTTCTATGATTTGAATCATATTTCACCAAGAAGATGCGCACCTTTATCTGATTGTCTTTGTCAGATAGCTGTGGATAGAAATGCCCGTCTTTATCTCCTCCCATCATAGGGAAGGCTCTTGTAGTGGGGGAAGCTCCTTCACCTTGGGCATCTTCCGTTATGGGCATACCCTCTAAGGAGGCACTTGCAGATATATAAGCCTGTGAGGTCTGTATATCTATACCTGATTGTTGCTCACTGCTTACAGTAGAAGCTGAAGAGCTTTTCTCTGTTAGATAGTCGGCACAGCTCGAATATAGCAGAGCTGAACATAAAACAAAGCTAAATGCTACTTTTTTTGCAGTCTTATTCATTGTTTTCTTTTTATTTACTTTACTTATATTATATATCTATGTGTGGCAAAGACGGCAGCTTTTAATCGTCGATTTCCTGACCTATAAGATTGTCGTCATCGGTAGTGACTTCTCCGCTAATGTCGCCACCGTTTGTAGTACCTGTGATGTCTCCCTGAATGCTTCCTGCCATTAGTGGCATATAGCCTGGCATGGTCATAAGGTAAGCCATGGGCTTACAGTATGGCAGCTTCTTTTCTTCTTTTTTTCTCATTATCCTCTTTTTTTATGTGTCTAAAAAAAATATCTTTCCTTTCACCTGTGTGTTTTCTTCTCGTAGCTTTCTCTTATAAAAAAACTATGTCTGCACAGATATCTTTTATAAGTGTGTACCGCTTAAAACGATTGCAAAATTATGCAATAAAGGGTAGAAGAGAGAACATTTTAACTTTTGTAAAAAAAAAAAACTTTCTTTACGAAAATTTTTGCACCCCTTTTTGCCACTTTTTCTTGGCGTCAGCCTTTGCTTTTTGGCATGAAAAGCGTATCTTTGCAGGCTATGAAGTGTAGGCATAGTTTTCTTATAGTAGTGCTTTTCTCTCTTCTGCCTTTATGTGTAGAGGGTGCGGATAGCACGTTTGTGAAAAGTGGTGAGCAGGCTTTTAAGGTGGAGGCTCAAAAGGGTGTGAATAGCCTTTTTAATAGTTCTTCTTACGCTGGCTTGGGTTTAGTGGGTACAGGGCTTTGTGTAAAGAGCTATAAGCGCAACTTTCGGGAGATGCGTAACAGGAGTTTCCCTTCTTTTAAAACCACTGTAGACGACTACATACAGTACGCCCCCTTGCTTGCCACATGGGGCTTAAACCTTTCGGGCGTGCAGGGTAAGAGTTCTTTTAAGCGTCTTGCTGTGAGCAATGTGTCGTCTGCTCTTATTATGGCAGCTTTGGTAAATGGTATAAAATATACCGTTAGAGAGATGCGCCCCGACGATACCTCGCCAAACTCTTTCCCCTCCGGGCATACTGCCACAGCCTTTATGGCAGCTACCATACTGCATAAGGAGTATGGCGCAACTAAAAGCTATTGGTATAGCGTGGCAGGATATTCTTTAGCAGCTGCAACGGGTGTGTGCCGGGTGCTTAACAACAGGCATTGGGTGAGCGATGTCTTAGTGGGAGCAGGCATAGGCATAGTATCTGTAGAGTTAGGCTATTTCTTAAGCGACCTCATCTTAAAGGATAAAAACAGCAAAAAGAATAGCAAAAAGGCTAAAATAGGTTACTAATATTTGTGTAGATGTAATTTATAAATTACCTTTGTAGTATGAAGTATAGGGAAGTTGTAACATATAAAGACGGTTTTGATACCTTTTTTGAGGCGCAGACAGAGAAAGTGCGGACGAAAATTATTAAGGTATTAGATATTATAGAGCAAATACAGCGAATACCCAAAATTTATTTGAAACATATAGAAGGTACAAATGGTTTGTTTGAAATAAGGGCTCAATTGTCTAATAATATTTTTAGGATTTTTTGTTTTTTTGACGGTAACAAGTTGGTAGTTTTGTTAAGTGGATTTCAAAAGAAAACGCAAAAAACACCAAGAACAGAGATTCAGAAAGCAGAAAGATTAAAAGATGAGTATTATAAAGAAAAAGGTGAAAAATAAGATGAAAAATATACAAACTTTAGATGAGATTAAAACCAAGTATTATGGTTCTATAGGTACTGCTAAGCGTAATGAGTTAGAAAATGAATTGGCATCATTGCGTATTGGGCTTAAGATAAAAGAGGCACGAGAAACACAGCGACTTACTCAGGCACAGTTAGCCGAACGAGTAAATAAAAGACGTGCTTTTATATCGAAAGTAGAAAATGATGGGGAAAACATAACATTGAAAACTTTATTCGATATTGTGGAACGAGGCTTGGGCGGAAAACTTAATATTGAGGTAACTTTCTAATCTTTTCTATTACTTTTACCTTAAAAGCATAGGTGCTTCTGTGGGGAGAAAGAACGTCGGGAAAAAGCATTTTTAATTTATTTTTAATGGAAAAATAAATTAAAAATGCAATAAAAATAATCTATTTTTCTTTTTCAAGCCTTATGTATAGTTGTGTTATGTGTGGTTTGTGTTTTACAAGTTCCAAAACGAAGTGCAATAAAAGAGTAGCCCTCGCCGAGAGGTTGTCTGCATCTCTCGGCGAGGAAAAAAAACATCGAAATGTTTGAGTATTTTGTTTTTTATGTGTATTTTTGTCCAAAATAGTCAGAAAGTCTATTTTTCTGCTTTTAAACAATCTTTATTATTAACTCTTTAAAAAGGAGGTTTTTATGAAATCTTTTAAGTCTATTCGTTTTTTTTCTAAAAAGGCGGTATGTTTGTTAATCATCTCTTGTTTTATCTTTTCTTGTTGTTCAGACGATGAGAATTTAACATATAGAAAAGAATTAAATGCTTCTGAAGTTCAGTTTGAGCAAGATTTATCTAATTATTATGCTTTGCAAAACTATGAAATAAGTAAGCTGCTACATAAAAAAACATCAACGCGATCAAACTCTGTGGCAGGGATAAACTCTGTAGAAGATAATCTTATCTATTTAAGGTTAGATAGCGCTGATGAAAATTTTGTGCAAAACTACTCTAAACTCTTTGCAAAAGAGCTAAAGAATAAAAAAATAGAAGGAGTTACTCTGCAAAAAAATGTTGGGCAATATAGAATATTCTAAAAAGGTTTTAAGTGAGGTATATTCAAAAGAGTTTAATATAATTTTTCAGCAATTTTTACTCAGGAAAAGTTGTTCAGCATCCGATATTATTTCAAATAAAAATTTGACCGCACTAGAAAAAAGTCTTTTATTAAATATGCTACCTGTTGTTAATTATGAAATCACAATGAGGAGTAAAAGTGTGGCTACAAGAAGTATAGATTTACGTGGGGATAAGCACAAAAAAAGTAGAAAGCAAGTATGTGAGGATATTTACAATTCACGAACATGCCTTAGAGACTATTTAATAAGTACTGGAGTTTCTTGTTTGGGTGGTCCTACTCCAGTTACAGCAATAGGTGTAGCTGTATCTATTTACCAATATGCAAATTGTGAATATAGTGCAACAGATAATTATAAAAAATGTATGGGAAAATGATTATATCTAAAATAATAAAATCAATAGTATTGACGCGAAGATCTTGGTTAAACACCAAAGGTACAGCTACTTTGTTTGAGTGTGTTTGTTTTGCTAGTTTCTTTCTAATTTTGACAGTGCTATTTGGAGTGTTGATATATGATGCAAGACAATTCTCTCTCTCAAATATTTTATTCTTAGGATTTCTTTTTCTTTTTATTTATATTCCAAATTTTATAGCTTTGGTTAGTTTAATAAGGCGGCGAAGTAATTCTTGAGAAGTATTTGTAAATTAATTTAAAATAATAATAACTAAAAGAAATAAAATCTCTTTTGTAAGCATTCTAGAAAAGAGATTTTATTTCTAAGTATACAGTGATTAATATCAGTAGAATAAAGATAAGGAATATAAAGTAAATGATAAACTTAAAGTCCAAAAGAATGTATCTTTCTATAAATAAATGCCTAACTTTGTACTATAGAAATAGTAACATAGTTTTATTATTGAATAATAGTATTTAAAATATAAAGAAATGGCTAACAAGAAAACGGGAATCATCAGAGATCTGTCAGATTATGTAATTATTGCGCTTTCTATGTGTATAGGTAGCTTTGGTTGGTGTGCTTTTTTGCTTCCTCACAAGATACCTATAGGTGGTATAGCAGGTATATCAGCCATAGTTTTTTGGGGTTTTGATATTCCGGTGCAGTATATATACTTTTCGTTAAATGCTTGTCTTTTGCTTGCTGCCTTGTATGTGCTGGGCTGGCAGTTTAGTGTGCGCACTATTTATGCTGTGGTGGTGTTTACTATAATGACGTCTTTTTTTCAAAGTGTGTTAGCTCATGCTAATCTTTTCTTAGACGAGCCTTTTTTGGCTTGTGTCATAGGAGGTGTGTTCTTAGGCTTTGGTACGGGTGTGGCTTTGCTGTATAATGCCAGTTCGGGAGGGTCTGATGTGGTGGCAGCCATGGTAAGAAAGTTTCACGACATATCGCTGGGCAGGGTTATTTTAGGTTGCGATTTGCTTATAATAACGTGTAGCTACCTTATCTTGCACAATTGGGAGCATGTTATCTATGGTTATATAGTGTTGTTTGTGATGAGCTTCACGGTAGACTATGTTATAAACGGTCGTCGTGGTTCGGTGCAGTTTTTTATTGTTTCTTCTCATTGGCAGGAGATAGGCAAGGCCATAGGTCAAAGGGTGGTGCGTGGCTGTACGGTAATAGAGGCTCGTGGTTTTTATACGCGCGATAAGGTGGGCATGCTGTTTGTGGTGGCAAGCAGGTCGCAGGCTCGCTCGGTATATCGTGTTATAGACGAGATAGACGATAAGGCTTTTGTCTCTCAGGCTGCCGTAAACGCCGTTTATGGTATGGGTTTTGAGAGAATGAAGACTAAGAAGCATAAGAAGCAGCATGAGCCTTCAGGCATTGAGATAATAAAGGATATAGACTAAAATGGACATAGAAGAGATAAAACATAAGAAGATAGCCGTGTTGCTATCGGGGGGTGTAGATAGCTCGGTAGTGGTATGGGAGCTTGCCCGTATAGGCTTACACCCGGACTGTTACTATATTAAGATAGGTCCTAAGGAGGCTGATCAGTGGGATTGCACTTCAGAGGAGGACCTCGAGATGGCTACCGCCGTAGCCAAGCGGTTTGGCTGTAAGCTCGAGGTGGTAGACTGTCATAAGGAGTATTGGGGCGAGGTTACCAAGTATACTATGGATAAGGTAAGGGTGGGGCTTACGCCAAACCCTGATGTTATGTGTAACAGGCTCATCAAGTTTGGTGCTTTTTATAAGAAGAAAGGTCATGAGTACGACCTTATAGCCACTGGTCATTATGCTCAAACGAAGTGGATAGATGGTAAGAAATGGCTATGTACCTCTCCTGATGCTGTAAAGGATCAGACCGATTTCCTTTCTCAGATATACCCTTGGCAGCTACAAAAGGCTATCTTCCCGATAGGCCATTATGCTAAGGACGAGGTGCGCCGTATCGCCGAACGTGAGCATCTTATAAACGCTGCGCGTAAGGATTCGCAAGGCATCTGCTTTTTGGGTAATATAGATTATAATGAGTATGTTCGCCGTTATCTTGGCGAAAGCAAGGGCGATATTATAGAGAAGGAAACGGGTAAGAAGATAGGCGAGCATAAGGGCTTGTGGTTTCATACCATAGGTCAGCGCAAGGGCTTGGGGCTTGGAGGAGGTCCGTGGTTTGTAGTGAGTAAGGACGTAGAAAGGAATGTTCTTTATGTTAGCCATGGTTACGACCCTGAGCTGGCTTATAAACGCTCTTTTAAGGTCTTAGGGCTACACTGGCTTACCCCTGAGGGGTTAGAGCTTTTTGAGGGTAAGGACGGTGTAGGTTTGCAGGAAGACCTTTCTATAGAAAGCCATACAAGGCTTATACCTATAACCTTTAAGATACGCCATACCCCAGAGTATCATAAAGGCTTTTTAGAAGTGGGCTCTACCAAGGAGGCTTTGGCAGAGGGTGGCAGCGGTGTTATACACTCTCAGCAGAAGATACATGGTGTGGCTCCGGGGCAGTTTTGCGTTATTTACGACGAACAGCACGACCGCTGTTATGGTAGCGGCGAGATAACTGTTTAAAAAAGGTAAAAAAAAAGAAAATATTTATTCTTGTTATTATTTTTAAATATCGTATCTTTGCACCACTTATAAAATATAATTATGGACTGGCTAATCAATTTATTTACAACGACGGATAGCATAGCGCACGTGGTGTTGCTCTATTCTATTGTTATCGCCGCGGGTATTTACTTAGGTAAGATCAAGATAGGCGGCATTTCCTTAGGTGTTACCTTTGTGCTTTTTGTAGGCATTTTTGCTGGGCATATTGGTTTTACGGGTCCTATAGGGATACTTAGTTTTTTGCAAGACTTTGGTCTTATCCTCTTTGTCTTTATGATAGGTATGCAGGTAGGTCCGGGCTTTTTCGAGAGTTTTGGTAAGGGTGGCATAAAGCTAAACGCTTTGGCAGCTGCCATTATCTTGCTTAATATCGTGGTGATGTTCGGCTGTTATTACATCTTCTTCGATACTAAAAATCCTGATAACCTCCCTATGATGGTGGGCACTCTTTACGGTGCTGTTACTAACACTCCGGGTCTTGGAGCAGCAAAGGAGGCTTTGAGCAGTGTTTTCTCTTCTGGTCAGAGCTTTGATATAGCTTCCGGTTATGCCTGTGCTTATCCGCTTGGCGTTATGGGCATTATAGGTGCTACGCTGGCTATACGCTTTATTTGTCGTGTAAACATAGATGAAGAAAACTTAAAGATAAAGGAGCTTGAGCAGGAGAGTCCTGACGATAAGCCTCACATGATGTGCTTAAAGGTGTCTAATGCTTATATAGCAGGCAGGACGCTGCAAGAGATAACAGAGTTTTTAAATAGAGATATTGTCTGTACCCGCCTCATGCATAAGGGCGTAGTAAGTGTGCCTACACGTAATACTAACCTTGAGATGGACGACGAGATACTTGTAGTGTGTGCTGAGGCTGATGCTCCTGCCATTCAGGCTTTTATAGGTCCGGCTATAGAGGCTAACTGGCGTGAGGAGGAGCAGAAGCAACGCCTGATAAGTAAGCAGGTGGTTATCACGCGAGAGTCTATAAACGGCAAGATGCTGGGTAACATACCTTTTAACGCTGTCTATGGTGTTAATATTACGCGCATTACCCGTCAGGGCATGGAGCTTTTTGCCTCGAGCAGCCATATCTTTAACATTGGCGACAGACTTACCGTAGTGGGTAGCGAGGAGAATGTAGCTCGCGTGTCAGAGATGATGGGCAATTCTGAGAAGCTCCTTAATCACCCCAACTTTGCCACTATCTTCATAGGCATACTTGTGGGCATTCTCTTTGGTAGTCTGCCTATAGCTATACCTAACATGCCTGTGCCTTTAAAGCTGGGTTTGGCAGGTGGTCCGCTTATAATAGCCATTCTTATAGGCAGGTTTGGTCATCGTATGCACCTTATTACCTACACTACTACATCGGCTAATATGATGCTACGCGAGTTTGGCTTGGCTCTTTTCCTTGCCTCGGTGGGCATAAAGGCAGGTCATGGCTTTTGGGATACTGTAGTGCAGGGCGATGGGTTAAAGTATGTATATACGGGCTTTTTAATAACCGTCATTCCTATATTGCTGATAGGGTTTATAGCAAGAAAGAGGTATAAGTTCAATTATTTCACCATTATGGGCATGATAGCCGGTTCTTATACTGACCCTCCCGCTTTGGCTTATGCTAACTCTGTTTGTGTGGGCGAGGCTCCCGCTATAGGCTATTCTACGGTTTATCCGCTAACAATGTTCCTTCGCATTCTTACCGCACAGCTCATAGTGCTGTTCTTTTGTGGTGGATAGCTCTTTATAAGAAATAGTAAAAGAAATGTTAAGCAAGGCAGATGTTGCCTTGCTTTTTTATTGAATGTAGTGTAACGGATTAAGGCTCGTTACACTTTGAAAGAAAACCTGTGTAAAAAAAAAACCGATTTATAATTTCTTTTCACAAAAATCTTACTATCTTTGCACCACTAAAAGTTTTGATAAAATTTATTTTACAAAAACATTTTAGATGTGATAACGTTTTTGTAAAGACATTTCTTATCACCGCTTTGTTTTAATATTATATATATATGTTTAATACTATAATTATGGATATGGAGGAAAAAAAGGAAGTATACGAAAAGCCTGTATGCGAAGTTATTTTGATGGAGGAAGAGCCTGTCATGATGAAATTTTCTACAGAAGCTACTATGGACAATTTGGAAGATGGGGGTGAGGTACCCGTAGATGAGTATGATGAGTAAAAAAGGAACAGGTTATACAGATGAAAAAATACAGTAACTAAAAAAATAATAGTATATATGAATAAGACTAACATTTTTAAAGGTTTTGTTATCTTTAGCCTTTTAGTAATATTTCTTTCGGGGTGTACAGAGATACCTCTTGTACCTGACAATGATATAAAAGGCAATAAGGCAGAAGAGCATGCCAAGGTAACAACGCTAAGCATGGAGGTAGATCCTTCTTTTCTTACAGAGCAGGACGCTGCTAATTTGGCAACTATGGTTAGCGAGATGCGTTCTCAGCATAGCGTAAAGACAAGAGCGGTCAATTTAGATATAAATGGTCAGATAGCAAATACCAATATTTTTAAGGCAACGTGTTATCTTACTAACGATCAAGGCGAAAATGCTGTGTTAGGACGCTTTGAGCTGGAGTGGAAAATAAAGGTAGACGACAAAACAAAAAAGATAACTTTACTGGGTGCACGCTCAAGAAATGTTAATGTAACATGGCTAAAGGGAGGCGCACACAACACTCTTACAGGCGACAAATGGAAGGTGTGCGGCTTTAGTGGTGGCACGGTTAAGAATATAGAGCTTAACAAGTATAATGCTCAAGGGCAGATTGCCGGAAAGGAAAGAAAAGAGGTTATAAGCTTTATGAAAGCCGACCTGAAAGGTGAGAGCGTAGAAGATAATATAAAAGATTTTCCTATAGCTTCCGATTATCAAAAGGTAGAGATAGGACAGAGGAAGACTCCTTTATTAAAGTTTCGTTTTAAGCCACTTGGAGTACTTCTGAAAGTGGAAATAAAGGTAGACAGGAACGTGTCTACAGATGAGAAGTTTTATTTTAACACCACAGCCTTAGAGCCTGAAGGCGTGTTTTTCATACAAAAAGCTGGTGGAGGTAAGTTTGATAACGACATTCTTAGCAAGAGGTGGCAGTATAATCCTCCGAGGAACGAAAAGTTCTTAAAGAAAGATTTTGATGGCAATATAAACCTTGACAAGTATGGCATTATCTTAGATGTTAGTAATGGCTTAAAGGTAGATAAGTATGATGAGAATCCGCATCGCAAGTTAGGTACTTTCTATCGTTGGTATCTCTGGGGTATGCCAGCACATAAGACGGGAGGAGTGGAGACCGATATAGGTGCTCTTAACGGTGGATATATCATTAAGCAGATAGGCGGTAAGGGTCCTTTCACGAGCAGGTATTCGTATGTTAATGACGAGGGAAAGCTAAGACGCATAACGGGTGTTATGGCCAAGCCTGAACCATATCCACACTTTCAGTTCTTAAACATGCTTAACCGCATGGCACCTCATGCCTTAAAGGCTAAGCAAACATGGTGGGAAGACGACAGGGTAGACAAGACTACAGCGAGCCGTTGGACTCCATTTTTCACAAAAGGTTGGGAACGTTTCTTCTCTTACGAAGAAGCACAGAAAGCCGACTTCTATCCTGAGGGCTATCGTCTGCCTACATTCGATGAGATGACTATTCTTTTCCCTAACCCCAAAAACAGACCTGAAGACTTAGTGTGGTGGACTGATAATAATGGCTCTTTTAGCGACCCTGACTATGGGTACGAAGAGTGGGTAACGCTCTATGCACCATTATATACAGATGATGCTAACCGCCTGTTTTTATGCGATAACAGGGATATGTCTGATAACAATGCATATCAGCATTTAAGAGGAAAGACATCGGAAAGAAACATAAAAGGCTTTACAAGCTATTATTATAACCCAAGAGGTACAAATTTTATATATGCCATACGCTTTGAAAAGAACTCTGTATATGGTAACAGGCTAAGGTGCGCCTATAGGTATGAGATGAAAAACCTTAAACCCGGCAAGCAAAACCTTCAGGAAACAGACTGCCAGATGATAGTTACAAGCCGCTGGATAGGCGATGCTCCGCTTACGGTAGAAGATATTTCTAAGGAGGCGTGGTGGAAGAATGGCGAGCAGTATAACATTGTGCGCAAAGTGCCTGCACAGGGACAGATTAAGGGAACTGGTAAGTCGGGTACTGGAGACTCGGGCTCTTATTACACGTTAGGTCTTTATGAAGGTGGGTTACAAAACAGGGCAAAAGTGTTTAGTATATGGAATGGTGGCACTTTTCAGCGTAAGGTATTTGGTATACCACGAGCGTTAATCTTCCCTATCACAAAAGCTATGATGTGTAACGAGAAGGGTAAGGACTACGGTAACAAGTTTAATGAAGAGGGTACTAAGAAAGCTACGGGCGACAAGTATCCTATACCCGATTATCAAAAGAACGGTAAGCCCGCCGGTTATGGCGATAGCTACTAAGGCTAAAGATACGAGGCATAAAGGCACCTATAAGGAGAAAAATCCTTGTAGGTGCTTTTCTTATATGATAAATGTTAGGTAATAATTGCTTTTTTACCTATTATATTAGTAACTTTGCGCTAACTTTGATTTATAAAACTAATTTGTAGTATGGTTAAAATCACATTCCCCGACGGCTCTGTACGTGAATACGAGCAGGGCGTTACTGGTTATCAAATAGCCGAGAGCATATCACCGGCTCTCGCTCGCAACGTTGTATCTTGCGGTGTAAATGGTGTAACAACAGAGCTTAACAGGCCTATTAACGAAGATGCTATCATAGCTCTTTATCGCTTTGAAGATGAAGAGGGTAAGCATAGCTTCTGGCATTCTTCTGCTCACCTCTTGGCAGAGGCATTAAAAGAGCTTTATCCGGGCATACAGTTCGGCTTTGGTCCTGCTTTAGAAAATGGTTTCTTCTATGACGTTCAGACTGCCGACGGCACACCAATATCAGAGAACGACTTTCCAAAGATAGAGGCAAAGATGATGGAGCTGGCAAAGAAAAACAGTCCTATCATTCGCCGTGAGGTATCTAAGGCTGAGGCTATAAAAGAGTTTAAAGCCGATGGGCAGGAATATAAGGTAGAACATATAGAAAAAGACTTGGAAGATGGTACTATCTCTACCTATTCTCAAGGCAATTTTACTGACCTTTGTCGTGGTCCTCACTTAGTTTCTACAGGGCTTATCAAGGCAGTAAAGCTAACAAGCGTTGCCGGAGCTTTTTGGCGTGGCGATGCTAAGAACGCTCAGCTAACACGTATCTATGGCATTACCTTCCCTAAGAAGAAGATGTTAGACGAATATCTTCTCATGTTGGAAGAGGCTAAGAAGCGCGATCATCGTAAGATAGGTAAGGAGATGGAGCTTTTTATGTTTTCAGATCGTGTGGGAAAGGGCTTGCCAATATGGTTACCTAAGGGCACGCAGCTCCGCTTGCGCTTGCAAGACATGCTTCGTAAGCTGTTAAAGCCTTATAATTATCAAGAGGTTATCACTCCGGGTATAGGTAGCAAAAACCTATATATCACCTCAGGGCATTATGCTCACTATGGTAAAGATGCTTTTCAGCCTATCCAGACCCCTGAAGAGGACGAGGAATATATGTTAAAACCTATGAACTGCCCTCACCACTGTGAGGTATATGCTTATAAACCACGTTCTTATAAAGACTTACCACTGCGTATAGCAGAGTTTGGTACAGTGTTCAGGTATGAGAAGAGCGGCGAGCTACATGGCCTTACACGTGTGCGCAACTTTACTCAAGACGATGCTCACATCTTTGTACGCCCCGATCAGGTTAAGGCAGAGTTTGAAAACAACATAGATATTATCTTAAAGGTGTTTAAAACCTTTGGCTTTGAAAACTATGAGGCACAGATATCTTTACGCGATCCAGAGGATAAAGATAAGTATATAGGCGATGATGAGGTATGGAATGAGAGCGAGCAAGCCATTAAGCAAGCCTGCAAAGAGAAGGGCTTAAAGGCTACGGTAGAGCTTGGCGAGGCAGCTTTCTATGGTCCTAAGCTCGACTTTATGGTGAAAGATGCCATTGGGCGTCGTTGGCAGCTTGGTACTATTCAGGTAGATTACAATCTTCCACAACGTTTTCATTTGGAATATACTGCAGAGGATAATACAAAGAAAACCCCTGTCATGATACACCGAGCCCCCTTCGGCTCGTTAGAACGTTTTACCGCAGTGCTTATAGAGCATACCGCTGGGCATTTCCCTTTGTGGCTTACCCCAGATCAGGTAGCTATACTTCCTGTTTCAGAGAAGTATAACGACTATGCACGTAAGGTAAAGCAGCAGCTCGATGCTTCTGACGTTCGTGCGCTTATAGATGATAGAAACGAGAAAGTGGGTCGTAAGATACGCGACAACGAGCTAAAACGCATTCCTTATATGGTGGTAGTGGGCGAGAAAGAGGCTGCCGAAGGGCTTGTAGCTATGCGTAAGCAAGGCGGCGGCGAGCAGTCTACAATGCCTGTTAAGGCGTTTATAGAGCGTGTAAAGGCAGAGGTTGCTGAGCAGCTAAAGGATATTAACGGCTAAGGTATGGTAGCGTTTAGGCTGGCAAGAAGGCTGGCTTATTATATATAAGGAGAGAGGGTAAAGGCAGGTAAGCAGGGCTTTTACCCTCTTTTTAATGTAAGGTGGGAAAGAAAGTGTGGGGTGATAGTGCCGCAAAAAGGGCTTATAAGACGAGGAAAAGATGAGTTTTTGAGCTGCTTTAGATGTGGAAAGGGCAATTTTAGATAAAAAAAATTTGGGTAATTCGTTGAAAGTAGGTAACTTTGCAGCCGTTCAAAACGAAATAAACAATTTAAAATAGTTGAATGAAGAATGACAAAATAAAAATGCAGTACCGCGTGAATGAGCAGATTCGCGTTAGAGAGGTGCGTGTTGTTAGTGATGCAGGTGCAGAAGTAATGCCTACTCGTAAGGCTTTAGAATTAGCTCAAGAAGAAGGTGTAGACCTTGTAGAGATATCTCCAAATGCCCAGCCACCAGTTTGTCGTATCATCGACTATGCTAAGTTCCTTTATCAGCAGAAGAAGCATCAGAAAGAGATGAAGCAGAAGCAGGTAAAGCAGGATATAAAAGAGATTCGTTTTGGTCCTCAGACCGATGAGCACGATTACTTGTTTAAGCTCAAGCATGCACAAGGATTCTTAAAAGAAGGCAATAAGGTGCGTGCGTATGTTTTTTTCCGTGGACGTTCCATTCTTTTTAAAGAGCAAGGCGAGGTGTTGTTACTACGTTTTGCCAACGACTTGGAAGAGTTAGCAAAGGTGGAGCAGCTGCCTAAGCTCGAGGGTAAGAAGATGTTTTTATATCTAACTCCAAAGAAGGCAGGCGTAGTGAAAAAGAGCCAGCAAAAGCGCGATCGTGAGACAGCAGGTGCAGAGGCAAAGCTTGCTATGGCAGAAAAGCAGGGTGAGAATGTGTCTCACGGAGGCTTGTTTGCTAATGCTAAGAACGGTGTCGATGCCCTTAAAAAACTTAATGTAGAAGAGTAAAAGGCCAGTATGCTTTAAAGCGCGTGGTGCGTAGAAGAGGTAGGCCGCCTATGCGTAACGTCTTGGTATATACGTTACCATAGAAGAATAAATATTAATTTTTAAAATTTAAAAAAAATGCCAAAGCAAAAGACAAATTCCGGTGCTAAGAAGCGATTCACGCTCACCGGTTCAGGAAAGATTAAGCGTCGTCATGCTTTCCATAGTCATATTTTGACTAAGAAAACAAAGAAGCAGAAGAGAAACCTTCTTGGTACTACAATAGTAGACAAGACAAACTTGAAGCAGGTGCGCGACTTGCTCAATCTTCGTTAATCATTTAGTCAAACAAACATTTAAAAGGAAAGAAAAACTATGCCAAGATCAGTTAATCATGTTGCCTCTAAGGCAAAGAGAACTAAGATTCTTAAGAAAACCAAAGGTTACTATGGTGCTCGCAAGAACGTTTGGACGGTAGCTAAGAATACCTATGAAAAAGGTTTGACTTATGCTTATCGTGATCGCCGTAATAAGAAACGTAATTTCCGTGCGTTATGGATTCAGCGTATTAACGCTGCTGCTCGTCTTTACGATATGAGCTACAGCCAGTTAATGGGTGCTCTTCATAAGAGCGGTATTGAAATAAATCGTAAGGTACTTGCCGACTTAGCTATTAACAATCAAGATGCTTTTAAAGCTATTGTTGATAAGGTAAAATAAGCAAGGCTTATAAAACGTTAGAAAAGTAAATGTAAGGTTGCAAACGAAAGTGTTTGCAACCTTTTTGCATTATATGTGGTATTTCTTATTAAGCCATATAATAGGTTTTAGCTGTTCTTTACCATAGGTGTTAAGATCTATATCTATTATAATCTTATTTGTTTTGTCTTTAGAGTGGTTATCGCCCATGAGGCGTTCTATATTCTTTAGTGTAGCGATAAGTTTTTCTTTGGACAGATCGTAATGAAACTCGCCTATACAGTTGAGATATTTATCAGACTTTACCCCTATGGGGCGGGTCCAGATGGGTTGTGAGAAAGAGATGTCAGGAAATAACATAGTAAGGTGGTCTTGCGCCTTAAATATATTTTCTGTCTGATTAAAGTTAGATCCTAATGATATTTTTACCTTCATATATGACAAAGATAAGCATAAGTTTTTATATGTTTGTGAGTTTTTAAGAAAAATATTGATAAGATTGTATTATTTTTCTTGTAATTTTGTAGTGATAATAATATTTATATTAGATGAAGAGATTATTGTTAATAGCTTTTTTGTATAGTTTTATCTGTTTATCAGCATATTCTCAGCAGTTAAAATGGAATCAGGCTTACCAAACATATATTAACAAGTATAAGGATATAGCAATAGCAGGAATGTTAGAGCATGGTGTTCCTGCAAGTATTTCTTTAGCTCAAGGCATATTAGAGAGCAGTGCAGGCTTGAGCGATTTGGCTCAGCGTAGTAATAATCATTTTGGCATTAAATGTCATGGGTGGTTAGGCAGGACTGTTTATCATGACGATGATGCTCGTAGTGAGTGTTTTAGGGCATACGATACGGTATGGGATAGCTATGAGGATCATTGTCTTTTTTTAAAGACTCGCCCTCGTTATAACAGCTTGTTTGGCTTAGATCGTACCGATTATCGTGGTTGGGCTTATGGATTGAAGCGTGCAGGCTATGCCACTAATCCTTCTTATGCCAAACAGCTTATTAGCATTATAGAGCTTTATGGGCTTAATCAGTATGACAGAGCTACTGACTATGATCATTTTATGGTAAGGCGTGGTGGTATAGACCTTTATAATCCGGGTACAGTGCCATTGTGTGGTAAGGAGAAGACGGCAAACGGCGGTGGCGCGCATATACTCTATAAATATAATGACAATTATTATGTTATTGTCCGTCCGTCAGATACGTTTAAGTCGTTGTCTAAGGAGTTTAACATAAGTCAGCATAAGTTGGCACGGTATAATGAGCGCGGCATGAGAGATGCGTTGCGGGTGGGTGAGTTTATTTGGCTTATGAAGAAAAAGAAGAAGGCTCCAAAGAATTTTAAGGGTTTCCTTTATACGGTTCATTCTTCAGAGAGCTTGTATGATATATCACAAAAGTATGGTATTCGCCTAAAGAGTTTGATTAAGAAAAATAAGGCTTTGGCAGAAGAAGGCTTACGTATAGGCGATAAGGTGCGGTTATATTAACGTGTTAAAGGATAATATGTTATAAGCAAACTAATGTTTATCTTATATTAAAAGGTAAAAAAAGCTCCCTCTTACAGCGTATATTACAGCTTAGGAGGGAGCTTTATTTTTATTTCTTAAGACACATATCTAACTCTTTGCGTATAGCTTCTTCGTTAAGATTTTGCCCAATAAAGACGAGCTTTTGCATACGGTCGCCATAAGGCTCTTGCCAGTCTTTAGCTATTTTGGGGTTGTTTTTAAGGAGCTCTTTTTGCTGCATAGGTGGCATTGTGGCATACCACTGCCCAGCATTGCGCAGGTTTACTTGCTTACCTGCTTGCTCGAAAACGTAGCAAATGTCTGGTTCTGAGTCGAAATAGCAAAGCCCTTTGCATCGTATAATTTCTTTAGGCCACTTGCGAGCTACAAAGTCGTCGAAGAGATTAATGTCGAATGCTGGTCGTGCATAGTAAAGAAAGGTTTGTATGTTATATTCCAGTGCCTCGCCACTTTCCTCATTTTCTAATCCATGATGATGGTGGTGATGATGATGATGATCTTCTTCTTTATGCTCATCGTGGTCGTCTTCTCCTTCTATGGCAGCTATCCATGAGGGTGAGGTAGCTACTTTGTTAAAGTCGAAAGCCTTAGTATTTATAATATTAGAAAGGTCTACATCGCCATAATTACATTCTATGATGTTTATTTTAGGTTGCAGTGCATGAATGATGTTCTTTACTTTTAGAAGCTCTGTTTCGTTTACTTCGTCTACTTTATTTAGTAACACGGTGTTACAAAATTCTATTTGTTGTATTAGCAAGTTTTCGATATCGTCTTCTTCAAGATTCTTTTTCATAAGGTCATTACCTGATGAAAACTCATCGCACATACGCTTAGCGTCCACTACAGTAACGATAGAATCTATTTTGGCAATGCCTTCCTTTGCCATGTCAGGGTACATTTGCGGATATACGCTTATGGTTTGAGCAATAGGAGCAGGCTCACAAATGCCGCTTGCCTCTATGACAATGTAGTCGAATTTATGTTGTGATACTATATCGTTAAGCTGCTTTACAAGATCCATCTTTAGTGTGCAGCAGATGCAACCATTCTGAAGAGCCACGAGAGAATCGTCTTTTTCGTCTACTATACCACCTTTTTCTATGAGGTTGGCATCTATATTCACTTCACCAATGTCGTTAACAATAACGGCAAACTTTATACCTCTCTCATTGGAGAGTATTCTGTTTACGAGCGTTGTCTTTCCACTTCCAAGGTAACCAGTAAGCAGTAGGACAGGAGTTTCCTTTCTTTTCATGTTTTATTGAAATAATATTTATTTATTATATAATTCCTGTTATGTGTAAAGGTACAAATTTTGTGCCAGATATAAGTAAATGAACTAATATAAATATACTTTTTTTAGGAGAAAAAGATAATTGTTTTTTATTGCTTGTTTTTTAACAAAGTTGTTGTAAAGAATTTAGATTATTATTATTACTTTTGCAAGAAGTAAACATCAAAGAACATATTATGGAAGAAGACCCGTACCCTAATTGCAGTAAAAAGAATAGAAAATTAATTTTATAGGATGCGTGCTTTAGGAGTGTCCTATAACATTTTTGTAGGAGACTCATATAATGGGAGAAATAAAAAACATAGTGCAGCTACTCATAAAGGAGAAGAGCTGGCAGGAGCTTAAACGTGAACTGCTTCACCTTGAGCCATTTCATATCGCAGAGCTTATCTCTGTTATAGATCGTAGAGAGCAGATTATCATTTTTCGTTTATTAGGTCATAAGCAGGCAAAGAATGTTTTTAAGTATCTTGGTATAAAGGAACAAGAGGATATTATCAATTCTTTGGCTGATAATGTTAAGCTACTTACAGGCTTGCTTAACGACCTTGACCCTGATGATCGTACAGCATTGTTTGAGGAATTGCCTGGCGAGGTAAGTCAAAAGTTGATCCAGCTATTATCAAACAAGGAGCGTAATATAGCTAATCAGCTTTTAGGTTATCCTAAAGACAGTGTGGGACGATTGATGACGACGGACTTTGTTGCAGTAAAGCCAAACTTTACCGTAGAAGAAGCATTACAGCATATTCGTAAGTTTGGGCAAGATTCTGAAACGTTAGATGTTATTTATATTGTTGATGACAACTGGAAGCTGGTAAGCGATCTACGCATCAAGGAGCTTCTTCTTGCCGATCCTAACATTCCTATGCATAGCTTGGCAAAGCATCATGCCATTTCTCTTAGTGTTTTTGATGATCAAGAGCATGCTGCACAGTCGTTTGCAAAGTATGGTCGTACGGCATTACCTGTAACCGATTCTACTGGAATATTGCTTGGTATAATTACTGTTGATGACGTGTTTGATGTTCAGGAGCGTGAGAATACTGAAGATTTCCAAAAGTTTGGTGGTATAGAAGGGCTTGACTTATCTTATAAAAAGACATCTCTTTTAAAGCTTGTAAAGAAAAGAGCAGGCTGGCTTGTAATTCTTTTCTTTAGTGAGATGCTTACAGCATCGGCTATGGGATATTACGATAATGAGATATCAAAGGCTGTGGTGTTAGCTCTTTTCGTGCCATTGATAATCTCTAGTGGTGGTAACTCTGGCTCTCAGGCAGCGAGCTTGATAATCCGTTCGCTTGCCTTAGGCGATTTAAAGCTTAAAAGCTGGTGGTATGTTATGCGTAAAGAGATACTATCAGGGCTTATGCTTGGTGCTATTCTTGGTGCAATAGGCTTTATACGTATCTTGGTATGGCAGTTTACGGGTTTTTACGATTATGGTCCTTATTGGGTTTGGGTAGGTATAAGCGTGGCGTTTTCGCTTGTTTTTATAGTGTTGTGGGGTACTTTGTCCGGCTCTATGATACCTTTTGTGCTTAAGCGTATAGGCTTAGATCCTGCAACAGCTTCTGCTCCGTTTGTAGCAACGTTAGTAGATGTTACGGGGCTTGTTATTTATTTTTCAGTAGCTGCAGTTTTCTTAACAGGCAAGCTGTTGTAAGAAGAGAGTTGCTTTTATCTTTTCTATGTCATTTAAGGTGCTTTGTTACGGTGCCGTCTGGTGTTATACGTACCTCTATAACGTATGTGGTATAAGCATCTGGCACACCTATTACGGCTTCATAATAAAGCGCGCGTTTATCAGAATGTGTGAAATAAAATTTTCGTAATATGCAATCGTCTATAAAGTTTTTAGGTATAAAGGCAGCAAACTCTGCTTTGTGAAAGTCGTGTACATATATAGGAGTGTTTTTACTTTTTATAACCAGAGAAGCTACATTATCTAAATAGAGATTATCTACCTCAATGCCCTCTTCGTTATATGTCGATTTTATAACTTTGTCGGTAGTTGTTTCTGTGTGTATTAAGCTACGATAATAGCCTTGGTCAGTGTTGGCAGTGGTGTCAATGTTTTCCTCTTCAAAGGTGTTCATTGCGTAGACATGGTACGAGAAGGCTTTTTTAAAAGACTTATCGTTGCTTTTTACCATAGAAAGCTCATCGCCGTTTTGATTAAGGAAAGTAAATAAATTTGGCGTTTGCTTATTTATCTTGTATGAGTTCAGGTGTTTTCCTTGTAGGTAAAGGCTGTCTTTTGCTATCCAAAATTTCACAGGCATGCTGGCAGAGTCTGGATAGAAAATACTATCGCCAAGCACCATTATCATGGGGGCAGTCCCCTCATCGTCTACCCATATACCTTGTAATAATCGTTTGGCTTGTAAGTCTTGCTCTTTAAAAGATGACGAATTTCTCTTGCAAGCCGCTAAAGATATAAGTATAATAGCAAAGATTAAAATAAAAGTTTTGTGCATAGTTGTTTTAATAGTATGAAGAATATTTTTGCTTGTAAATAGTTTTATTCAAAGCTATAAGCTTCTTCAAGACTTAAAGCATTATTAAGATCTTTTTCTGATAATACTATATCCTTAGTGTCAATGGGCCATTCTATGCCTATAGTCTTATCGTTCCACTTTATGCTTGCTTCGCTTTGTGGTGCATAGATGTTATCTACTTTATATGAGAAGATAGCTTCTTTTGATAATACGAGGAAGCCATGAGCAAAGCCGCGTGGAATAAAGAGCTGACATTTGTTCTCTTCAGACAGCTCTACGGCTACATACTTTCCGTAAGTGGTAGAAGATCGGCGTAGGTCTACAGCTACATCTATAACCTTACCTGTTATGATGCGCACCAGTTTAGCTTGCGAAAACTCACCTTTCTGATAATGTAATCCTCTAAGCACGCCATAACTTGATTTCGACTCATTGTCTTGTATAAACTCTACATGATGTCCTATGTTTTTATCAAATTCGTCTTGGCGAAACGATTCGAAGAAATATCCTCTGTCATCTTTAAATATTTTTGGTTTAATGAGCCAAACTCCTTTAATATTACTTTGCTTGAAATCCATTTTTATATATCTGTTTTTTAGTTTCTCTACAAAGATAAATATAAATAGTTATAAAACACATACATAGGAAAGAATTAATTCTTTTCTTTAAGAATTTAGCACAAGTGGTTCGTTTTTTTGGAATAAATTATATAAATTTGCAAACGTGAGTAGAATAGAACGTCATATAGAAATACTCTTGCTCGAGAACGATTGTGTTATTGTTCCGGGTCTTGGAGGCTTTGTAGCTCATCATATCACAGCCCGGTATGATGAGCAAGAGGGCTTGTTCCTGCCTCCTTATAGGACGCTTGGTTTTAATCCACAGCTAAAGGTAAACGATTCTCTTTTAGCACAATCCTTTGTAGAGGCGTATGATATATCCTTTCCTGAGGCTATGTGCCAGATAGAAGAAGAGGTGCAAGCAATGTATAGTGCTTTAGAAGCCGATGGTGTTATAGAGCTAAATGATCTTGGCAAGTTGCGCTTGACAGGTAATAATAAGATAGAGTTTGAGCCTTTGGAGAGTGGTATACTCACTCCGCTCTACTATGCTTTAGATGGTTATAACTTTATGCTTAGAGAAAAGTCTGTGTCTCAGGTAAAAGATAAGCCAGTTACGGCTGTTGTTTCGTCTAAGAAAAGTAAGATTATCTATATGGATTGTAAAAATCCTAAGGATAAGCGTATAAGTGTTAGCCTGAAGGCTGTGCGTAATGTTGGCGTGGCAGCAGTGTTTTGTGGAGTTGTTATGATGTCTATGTTTCCTTTACACAATAAGTTAAGGATAACAGAGGAGCCCGTAAAGAGTGGTGTTCTTTATAGTTTGTTTGATCAAAGCAAGCCAGAGCAAGTGGTAGAATCTAAGCCTTTAGTGCGTGCTACTGCTAAAAAGCAAATCAAGAATCATTATTGGTCTTTGGTTTTAGCAAGCCATATAACAGAGCGTAATGCTGTAGCCTTTGTGAAAGATATTAATGAGGCAGGTTTTAAAGGTGCTAAGGTGTATGAAGGCAAGGGAAGCGTTAAGGTGCTGTATGGTAATTTTGTTTCAGAGCAAGAGGCTTTTAAGCAGCTTAATAGCTTAAAGGATAATGAGTTTTTTAAGGAGGCTTGGGTTATAGAGGTAGGCAAGTAAAACGAGTCTTTATAACGTATAGATATATTTATGAAGCGTGTAAGGTGTCCTAAGTGCGACAATTTTATTACTTTTGATGAAAGAAAATACACATCAGGTCAGCGGCTTGTGTTCCAATGTCCTGAATGTGGAAAGGAGTTTGGCATTCGTATAGGAATATCTAAGCTGCGTAAAACTCAAAAGGAAGAAGCCCAAAAGCCAAGTGTAGATGAGGATATTAGCGAGTGTGGCTCTCTTCTTGTCATAGAAAATGATTTTCATTATAAGCAGATAATTCCTTTACACATGGGTAAAAATATTTTAGGACGTTATCAAAAGGGTAACGATATTAATTGTCCGATAGAAACTGTAGACCCAAGTGTAGACTTAACCCATTGCAGTATAACAATATCTCGCACAAAGCAGGGTGCTTTAAAGTATGTTCTTCAAGATGGTCCTTCTTATACAGGGACTTTTGTTGGTAATGATATTCTTGGCGATAGAGAGAAGCGCGTCATAGAGTATGGGACTCTGTTTACCATTGGTGCTACAAGCGTTATATTACAATCTCCCGAAAGACAAGCAGAGTAAGTGTTTGCTTATAGTGTTTTTGTGGGTGTTATTCAGCATGTTTAGCATTAAAGAAAGGTATTTTATTTTACAATAGTTTTTGTAATCTTTGAGCTTGGTACTTTTCTTTTTATATAGTTTTATTAGCTTAAAGGTAAGGTAAGGCATTTTTTTATTTATACTTAAAACATCATTATTTTAAGTAAAGATATGAACATCAAAAGTATTTTTATTATCTTTGCAGATATAGAACTTTTAATGTGATACCTAAATTTTTTAATAATAGCAAATCATATAGGTAATAACAAAAAGAATATATTTGTGTTTAAAAGAAACAAAAGATAGCAATGTTAGTAGATTATCGTAAGGTTAATATATATCAAGATGAGCATCTTATCCTTAAAGATGTAGATTTACAAGTAAACGAAGGTGAGTTTATTTATATTATAGGTAAGGTAGGCTCAGGTAAAAGTTCTTTGCTAAAGACAATATATTGCGAGCTTGACCTTGGGCATGAAGATGTAGAAAAGTCATTTGTCTTAGGTGTGGACATAGCCGATATAAAGCGCAGCCATATACCGGCATTAAGAAAGCAGATGGGCATAATCTTTCAGGATTTCCAGTTGCTCCATGATCGTACAGTAGCAAAGAATCTTAGGTTTGTCTTAGGTGCTACAGGCTGGGTAGATAAGGATAAGATAAATAGGCGAATAGAAGAGGTGCTTGCTCAAGTGGGTATGTTAGATAAGAAGAACAAGATGCCCAGTGAGCTGTCTGGTGGTGAGCAGCAGCGTATAGCCATAGCAAGAGCACTTTTAAACAATCCTAAAATAATTATTGCCGATGAGCCTACAGGCAATTTAGATCCGGAAACAGCAAAAAACATAGTGCAGCTTTTGCGAGATACTTGTAAGAATAATACCACTGTAATCATGTCTACTCATAATATTCAGCTTATAGAACGTTTCCCAGGCATTACATACAGATGTGTAGATGGGGCTTTTATAAGAGAAGATAAAGCAAAGGTAGAGGCAGATGTAGATATGGAACCAATAGAAGGGAAACCTTTATAGTAGAACGAGTATAAATAGAAGAAGCGTATGAAGGTAATGAAGTTTGGTGGTACCTCAGTGGGAACACCTGAGAGAATGAAAAATGTAGCCACTTTAATAACTAAATCTGGTGAACCTACTTTTGTAGTGCTTTCTGCCATGAGTGGTACTACAAATACTCTTATAGAGATAGCTGACTATTTATATAAGAAAAATCCAGAGGCAGCAAATGAAATTATTAACAGCTTAGAAAGAAAATATATAGAACATCTTGATGAGCTTTATTCCACAGAAAAGTATAAATCGAAGACTAAAGAGCTTATCATAGATGAGTTTAACTATATACGATCTTTTACAAAAGACTTGTTTACCTCTTTTGAGCAAAAGGCTATTGTAGCACAAGGAGAATATCTTTCTACCAATATGGTGGTAAACTATCTTAAGGAGCAGGGCATAGAAGCTACACTTTTAAATGCTTTAGACTTTATGCGTACAGATAAGAACGATGAGCCTGACATTCATTTTATCAGGGAACATCTGACATCTATATTAGAAAAGCATAAAGGTCAGCAGATTTATATAACACAGGGCTTTGTGTGTAAGAATGCGTATAACGAAATAGATAATCTACAACGTGGAGGGTCTGACTATACTGCATCGCTTGTGGGAGCAGCTATTTATGCCGACGAGGTGCAGATATGGACAGATATAGACGGTATGCATAATAACGATCCTCGAGTGGTAGAACATACAGATGCTGTGCGCCAGCTATATTTTGAGGAAGCCTCAGAGCTTGCTTACTTTGGTGCTAAGATCTTACACCCCACTTGTATACAGCCAGCTAAGCAGGCAAATATCCCTGTTCGTTTAAAAAACACTATGGAGCCAGAGGCTGAAGGAACTATTATTAATAACACTTTGGTAAAGGATAAGATAAAAGCCATTGCTGCAAAAGATAATATCATAGCCATTAAGATAAAGTCGAGCAGAATGTTAGGAGCATCAGGCTTTTTACGTAAAGTGTTCGAAATCTTTGAAAGCTATCAAACTCCTATAGATATGTTAGCTACCAGTGAAGTGGGCTTGTCTATGACAATAGAGAATAATGCTCATCTGTCGGAAATAGTAGATGAGCTGAAGAAGTATGGCACTGTTACTTTAGATTATGATATGTGTATAGTTTGCGTGGTAGGCGATCTTAATTGTAATAATCTTAGCTTTAAGGCTTTAGCCACAGCAGCTTTAAAAAACATTCCTGTAAGAATGATAAGTTATGGCGGAAGCAATTATAATATATCTTTCCTTATTAAGGAGGAAGATAAGAAGAAGGCTTTACAATCTCTTTCAGACGAGTTGTTTTATTCCTCAAGCATAAGCTAAAATGATAAGGCAGGGGCTTTGTGGCTGATGTTGATGTGGTAGAAAGAATATGTGTTAAGATAATGAAAGAGTTAGTGTAAATAAAGTTTACCTTTGCTTGTCATTAAGTATATATAAGAGTTTGGTTATTTGAACGATATTTTATAAAAGATGTTGAATGTAGATATTCTAACTATTATAGTGTCTGTGGTTGTTCTTTTTTTAGCCTTGCTGACACCTTTTATAAACCCATTTTTTAGGAAAGTTAGTAATAAAAGGTTATCTAAAGACGAGAATAAGGCTAAGGGCTTAGCTTTAGAAGCTAAAGAGCTTTTACCCCCTATATCTGTTTTACTTACCCCTACGGATAATGCAGAGGTGCTATTACGTAATCTTCCTTTGTATCTTAATCAGGATTATCCGAGCAAATTTCAAGTTGTCGTTGTTATACAAGAGAAAGATAAAGAGACTGAAGATGTTTTAAAGCAGTTTGCTTGTGAAAATCTTTATATTACTTTTGTCCCTAATTCTTCACGCTATATGAGCAGGAAAAAACTTGCTATCACCTTAGGTGTTAAGGCAGCAAAGTATAACTGGATAGCTATGGTAGATGTTTCTTGTAAGCCTATGTCTGAAGAGTGGTTAAGGGAGCTTGCAGGAGGCATTACAGATGCTACAGACCTTGTGGTGGGCAATACTGAGTATGAAGAAAGTACAGCCGACTTTTTACGTTTTGAACGGCTTTATACAGCCCAATATCTCCAACGTGAATATGCTTTTTCTACACCTTATCGCTGTGAAGATAGTGCTTTGTTGTTTAAGAAAGATATGTTTTTGAGGAATGAAGGCTTTAGAGGAAACTTGAAATATCTTCGTGGAGAGTTCGATTTTCTGGTTAATAAATTTGCTACAAAAGGCAACCTTTCTTTTGTAAACAGTGAGGAAGGCACCTTAACAGAGCCTACACCAACAGAAAAGAGCTATCGTGATAAGCACCTTTTCTATATAGAAGATAGAAAGCATTTAGCAAGAAGTATAAGCCATAGGATATGGTTTAATATAGACCAATGGGCATTATACCTTAATTATATAGCTATTATAGCTGCTGGAATATTAGGTTGGCTTACAAACAGTAAGATAATCTTAGGGGCTGTTTTCTTATCACTTCTTATAACAATTATCTTGCGCTGTGTGATATTTAATAAAAGGAGTAAGTCGTTAGGGGTAATAATACCTGTGTGGAAGGTTATTCCTTATGAAATAATAATGGTATGGCACAAGCTAAAAGTTATCATTATGTATCGCCGTGCTAATAAATATGATTTCATCTCACATAAGCTATGATGAAAGTTTTACATTACGTTGAGAATATGAAACAGTTAGACCTTAGGTCGGACTGTATAAAAACATTGATAGAAGGTGAGAAGGAATATGTCGATATAGCTCTGGCAAAGAATTATACAGAGTTTGTAAAAATATTAGCAGAGCTAAACCCTGACATTGTTCATATACATTCTTGTTGGGATAAAACCACCTGTCGTTGTGCTAAAATAGCGTCAAAGAAAAATATCCCTATTGCCTTATCTTCTTATTGGAGCCTAAACTCTTTTGAAAGAAAGGAAGAGCAGCCTAAAGCAAAACTGTTAAAATCGTGGTTATATCTTGTTCCTTTAATAAAGAAGATAGATGCTTTTGTTATTGATGATGAGCAGGAAAAGGAAGCTATAGTAAGAAAAGGTTGGAGCAAGAGGATAGGGATCATTAAGTCGAGCGTACTAAATAGCGATATAAAAGCGGAGGAGACGGCAGAAGCGACTATTGTTTTCTATAAGAAAATAATCGACTCTGTGTACCAGTTTGCAATGTCAGAGCAGGAAAAGGACGCCGTAAAAAGCTTATTGACAGCAGGGTTATATAAAGAGCATTATAACAACCCTTTACCCGTTAATCAAACTCTTAGTTTGCGAAGTCTTAATAACGAGCAGTGGAAACGTATTTTTCTTTATGCAGATGATGAGGGCGTTAGAGATATTATAGACTATAGCATACAGCGTTTACAAATAGATGCCCCTGCTATAGATACGCAAGGCATAACAAGGTTTCCACTGTTAAAGCCAAAAAGCACACTAACCATAGAAGAATATAGAGGCAAACATAGTAAGAAGCTATATAAAAAGCTCTTTAAAGAAGAAGACTTATCTTGTGATACTATGTTAAAAGACATTGTTATAGCTTGTTATTATATGAAGCTGCTTTATAAGAAGAGGGCTATGAGCTTAAAGCATTTGTGCGACTTACATATCCTTTTAAAATATCACGATTATGATGAGGACCGCTTAAAAGAACTACTTAAAAAAGCACATCTGTATAAGTTTACGTGCTGCATGATTAAAGTTTTACAGCAGTTTACCCAGCTTGAAGAAGGATTTATGCCTTTACCTACACTCGATAATAGGACAACAAGGCAGATAGATAAAATATTTAATAAGCGAAAATAAATATAATTATATAATAACGATTATTATGACAAATAAATTATACGATTTACAAAAAGATGAGAAGTATTTGCAACTTCTCTCTCAAACCTTTCCTACTATTGCCGATGCTGCAACAGAGATAATCAATTTAGAGGCTATTATGAATTTGCCTAAGGGTACCGAACATTTCCTTGCAGATATTCATGGCGAATATGAGGCTTTTCAGCATGTATTGAAAAACGCCTCTGGTAATGTTAAAAGAAAGGTAAATGAGCTTTTTGGAGATACTTTGCGCACATCTGAGAAGAAAGACTTGTGTACGCTTATCTATTACCCAGAGCAGAAATTAGAGCTTGTTAAAAAAGAGGAAAAGGATATTAACGACTGGTATCATATTACTATATACCGCTTAGTGGAAGTTTGTCGTGATGTATCAAGTAAGTATACAAGGTCTAAAGTGCGTAAAACACTACCCATAGATTTTGCTTACATCATACAGGAACTGCTTCATGAAAACTCCGATGATAAGGATAAGACCGATTATATCAGTGCCATTATTTCTACTATTATTACTACGGGGCGTGCTGACGATTTCATTACTGCTATCTGTAAGGTTATACAGCGTTTAGTAATAGACCAGCTACATATATTGGGAGATGTTTACGACCGTGGACCAGGGGCACATATTGTAATGGATACATTAAAGAATTATCATAACTGGGACATTACATGGGGTAATCACGATGTCTTATGGATGGGGGCAGCAGCAGGTAATGCTGCCTGTATATGTAATGTAATACGTATAGCTCTGCGCTATGCTAACATGAGCACCATAGAAGATGGGTATGGCATTAACTTAATACATTTAGCTACCTTCGCTATGGACACATATAGCGACGACCCTTGTAAGGAATTTTATCCGAAAATCCTTGTAGAGGATAAGATAGATGAGCGTAATAAAACGTTGTTGGCACAAATGCATAAGGCTATTAGTATATTGCAATTTAAGATAGAATCGCAGCTCTTTGAGCGTTACCCCTTATGGAAAATGCAAGATAGAGAACTTTTAAAGCATATAGATTATAAAAAAGGCACTATCACCATAGAGGGGCATGTATATGATATGCGCTCATGCCACTTCCCTACTATAGACCCTAAAAATCCGAATGCGTTAACCTCAGAGGAACAAGTTCTTATAGATAAGTTGCAGCAGTCTTTTACAACGAGTGAGAGATTGCAAGAACATATACGCCAGCTGTTATTACATGGGCGTATGTATCGCATTATTAACAACAACCTTCTCTATCATGCTTCTATACCACTGACAAAAGAAGGAGAGCTTAAAGAGGTAGAGATCTATCCCGGACTAAAAGCTAAAGGCAGAGAGCTTCTTCATCATATAGGGGTTATAGTGCGTCGCGCTTTTCAGAAAGGGACAGAAAACGATGAAGGTATAGACCCACAATATGCTATCGACTTTTTTCTGTACCTATGGTGTGGAGCCGATAGCCCGCTTTTCGATAAGGCAAAGATGGCTACCTTTGAGCGTTATTTTATAGAAGATAAGGCCACGCATAAAGAGCCTAAAGGAGCTTATTTCACAATGCGCGATAAAGAGGAAATAGCCGATAAGATCTTAGACGAATTTGATGTGCCTAAGCCAAACAGACATATTATAAACGGTCATGTGCCTGTGCATGTAGCAAAAGGCGAAAATCCTATTAAGGCAGGAGGTAAACTCATGGTTATAGACGGAGGATTGTCTGAGGCTTATCATAAGGAAACGGGCATTGCAGGATATACCCTTGTGTTCCATTCGAGGGGGTTTCAGTTAGTGCAGCACGAGCCTTTTACCTCGGCAGAAGATGCTATTAAGCGAGGTACCGACATTGTGAGTACCACACAGATAGTGGAAATGAATCAGCGGCGTATCCGTGTAGCTGATACCGATAAGGGGGCAGAACTTCGTATGCAGATAAACGCCTTAAAAGAGCTATTGTACGCTTATCGTACAGGCTTCATTGCAGAGAAAGAGCGTAGAAATCCGCCTAAGAAATATTAACCGCATTCTGCGTGAGGATATATATGTTCTTATATAAGAAGATTTGCTTTTACGAAGATAAAAAATATATAAAAAAAGTTTTATATAAGAAAAAATATGTATCTTTGCAGCAGAGAATAGGAATTATATATTTATAAAATTACAAGAAAAAGATTATTATGAAAAAAAGATTATTTTTATTTTTTGCTATGAGCTTATTATGCTATACAGGGTTAAAGGCTCAAGGCGAGGATTTTAAACGTGGCGTTTTTGATAGAGTAGGAGTGCAGGTAAGTGCAGGTACAGAGGGTATAGGCTTTTCTGTAGCAAGTAATTATAAGAGCGTCTTAGAGCTTAGTCTTGGAGTAAACATAATACCGGGTATAAAAATAAGTAATAATTTTGATGTTGATAATACTGTTTCAGTAAATGATAAGAAATATACCTTTAGCAAAGGGGTAGAGGGAAAGATAGATTTTAAGCGTACTACCTTCGATCTTAAAGCCAATTATTATCCTTTTGGTGGAAATAGCTTGTTTTTTGTTGCAGCAGGTTTCTCTTTTGGTGGTGCTACTATAGCAGAGTTCACCGGGCATAGCGACGAGGTGAAAGAGCAAATAGCAAGCCACCCAGAGTTAGAAGGCAAGGTAGGTATAGAGCTTGGGAAAAACAAGATAAGTATTGATAATAATGGCGATGTTAAAGGCGAATTGCGTGTAAATAGCTTCCGTCCTTATTTAGGTTTAGGTTTTGGGCGTGCCATACCAAAGCACAGAGTAGGTGTTCGCTTTGAATTAGGCTGCCAGTTTATGGGCAAGCTAAAGGTTTACCAGAACGGCTCTGAGCTTAATATTGACGATTTGTCAAAAGATACTAAAGAGGTATCTAATATAGTAGATAAGTTAAAGTTTTATCCAGTTTTAAAGTTGGGCGTAACTACTCGCATTCTTTAAGCATGGAGGTCTGAAAGAGCCTTGTAACACTCTATAATGTAGAGAGTTACGAAAGGTAATCTTTTAGTGAGTAAAACATCATCTTTTCCTTGTGAAAAGGTGATGTTTTTTATAGCAAAAGTTGATGTTTAGTAATAGTAACGATTATCAAGGGGTTTTTTATAGTTTTTTCTTTGTGTTTTAATTCTGCCGTGAGGTATATGAAACTTTCATTTTGCACACATTTAAGCAAAGCGTGCAGGTATGTGTGTAAATTGTATAATTAAAAAATATATTACATAAATAAGTTTACTTTTAGTCCTAAAAGGTTGCTTACTATAGGTATTTTGTTTAACTTTGTCTTAAACTATTTAAAAGGTATTAAAACGCGATTTTTTTATGAAAAATTTGGATTGGTCTGGTTTATCATTTGGTTATGTTCCAACAGACTATAATGTCCGCTGCTATTATCGCAATGGCAAGTGGGGCGAAATAGAAATAAGTTCAGATGAATATTTAAAGCTTCATATGGCAGCAACGTGCTTGCATTATGGGCAAGAGGCTTTTGAGGGTTTGAAGGCTTATCGTTGTCCTGACGGTAAAGTGCGTCTGTTTCGTGCAGAAGAGAATGCCGCTCGTTTGCAGCAAACGTGTAGAGGTATTGTTATGCCTGAGGTTCCTACAGATCTTTTTATAGAGATGGCAGAGAAGGTTGTTAGGCTTAATCAAGCATATATCCCGCCATACGAGAGTGGTGCATCGCTTTATCTTCGTCCTTTGCTCATAGGTACAAGTGCTAATGTAGGTGTCAAGCCTTCAAAGGAGTATTTGTTTCTTATTTTTGCAACCCCAGTGGGTCCTTATTTTAAGGGAGGCTTTGTGTCTAATCCGTATGTTATAGAGCGTAGGTTCGACCGTGCAGCTCCTCTCGGCACAGGTAAATATAAGGTGGGTGGTAACTATGCTGCTTCGCTTAAAGCAAATAAGCTGGCTCACGAGAAGGGTTATGTTTCTGAGTTTTATTTAGATTCTAAGGAGAAGAAATATGTCGATGAGTGTGGTGCAGCTAATTTTTTTGGTATTAAGAATAATACTTACGTTACACCAAAGTCGAGCTCTATCCTTCCCTCTATTACTAATAAGAGCTTGATGCAGATAGCAGAAGATCTTGGTATGAAGGTGGAGTGTCGTCCTATCTTGGAAGAGGAGCTCGATACTTTCGAAGAGGCAGGAGCTTGTGGCACGGCTGCAGTCATCTCGCCTATATCCCATTTAGACGATATAGAAACGGGTAAGGTGTATAGCTATGGTGATAAGCCGGGAGCTTGGTCTACAAAGCTATACGAGACACTTCGTGGCATACAGTATGGCACTGTAGCCGATAAGCATGGCTGGACAAGGGTAGTTATAGATTAATGAGTTTTTACTCTTAGTAAGGGATAAAGGTCTTATATGGTGATATAGATATAATAATATCTTTAGCAAGATGTTATCATCTGTATTTATTTAAAATAGTATAACCATTGAAAACAAATAAGGAAATAACCCCTTGGTCGTGGGTATCATCTTTATATTTTGCAGAGGGCTTGCCTTATGCTGCTGTTACTCTCGTTTCGTTAGTGTTTTATCAGCAGATGGGTCTGAGCGATGCGGAAACTACTTTTTATACATCTTGGTTTTATCTTCCTTGGGTGGTAAAACCTTTATGGAGTCCTTTTTTAGATCTTATAAAGACTAAGCGTTGGTGGGTACTTGCCATGCAGATGTTGTTAGGAGCAGCATTTGCAGGCGTTGCCTTTACCATAAACACTTCTTATTGGTTACAGGGTACGATATGTTTCTTTTGGCTTCTTACCTTTACCAGTGCTACACACGATGTGGGTGCTGATGGCTTTTATATGCTTGGGCTTACAGAGCAGCAGCAGGCTTATTTTGTAGGTATTCGTTCTACCTTTTACCGCATTTCCCTCATCATAGGCAAAGGGGGCTTAGTAGCATTGGCTGGCTTCTTGCAAGCATATATGAAGGTACAGCTCTCGTGGTCGTTAGTGTTTTATGGTTTGGCAGGTCTTTTTATAGGGCTTAGTGTTTACCATAAGTTAGTATTGCCTAATGTAGAGAGAAAGGCAGAGCATAAGAGCTTGTCAGTATCTTACTTGTTTAGCGAGTTTGTGTCCACTTTTGTTAGCTTTTTCAAGAAGAAGCAAATATTAATGGCAATAGCTTTTATGCTACTTTTTCGCCTTCCAGAGGCATTACTTAACCCTATAGGACCATTGTTTTTGCGCGCAGATATATCTAAAGGTGGCTTGGCTTTGTCTTTAGAATCCTTTGGATTGGTAAATGGTATAGTGGGTGTGGTTGGCTTGTTGGGCGGTGGCATCTTAGGAGGTTTGGCAGCAAGCAGAGATGGTCTTCGTAAGTGGTTATGGCCTATGACACTTGCTATCACCTTACCTAATCTGGCTTACGTTTATCTGGGCTTTGCTATGCCTAAGAGTATTTTTCTTATCTCGCTTGCAGTGTTTATAGAAAATGCGGGTTATGGCTTTGGTTTTAGTGCTTATATGCTCTTTATGTTATATTTTAGCCAGGGTGAGCATAAGACGAGCCATTATGCTCTTTGTACGGGTTTTATGGCGTTGTCTATGATGCTTCCAGGTCTTTTTGCAGGTGCTTTAGCAGAGGCTTTAGGGTATAAGGTGTTTTTTGTATTGGTAATGGTGTCGTGTCTGTTTCCTTTCTTAATAGCAAAGAAGGTAAAAATAGAATAATATCTTAGTGTTCTGCTTTTTTTTATATGAAAAAATGCTTGTTTCCTCATGTGAATTATTAACTTTGCATATTAAATCCATAAAAGAATTTATATAATGTCTGGAACAAAGGAGATTAAAACCGCTTTAGTTTCGGTTTATCACAAAGATGGCCTTGAAGATGTGCTTGCTAAGTTGAACGAAAAAGGTGTTAAGTTTCTTAGTACAGGAGGCACTCACTCTTTCATAGAAGGGTTAGGTTATAAGTGTCAGAAGGTGGAGGAGGTAACCTCTTATCCTTCTATCTTAGGAGGTAGGGTGAAAACTCTTCACCCACGTATTTTTGGAGGTATATTGGCTCGTCGTGAAAATGAGAGCGACCTTGCCCAAATGAAGGAGTATGAAATACCTGCTATCGACTTGGTGATAGTAGATCTTTACCCTTTTGAGCAAACGGTGTTAAGTGGTGCTTCTGAGCAAGATATTATCGAGAAGATAGATATTGGCGGTATTTCTTTAATCCGTGCAGGTGCTAAGAATTTTAAAGATGTTGTGATAGTGCCCAGTAAGGCAGAATATCCGGTATTGTTGCAGATACTTAACACAAAGGGCGCGCAGACCGATTTAGACGATCGTAAGACCTTTGCCGAGCGTGCTTTTGCCGTTAGTAGCAGTTATGACACAGCCATTCATGAATGGTTTGCTAAATAAGAAAAAACGATATTAATATAAAAATAAAATAAAAAAATTAATGGGATTGTTTTCATTTATCCAAGAAATAGCAATGGATCTTGGAACAGCAAATACCATCATTATTAGTGATGATAAAATAGTTGTTGATGAGCCATCTGTAGTAGCTCTTGATCGTCGCACTGATAAGATGATAGCAGTGGGTGGCGATGCTAAGATGATGTATGAAAAGGAGCATCCGAACATTCGTACCATTCGTCCGCTTCGTGATGGTGTTATAGCCGATTTTTCTGCTTGCGAGAAAATGATACGTGGGCTTATAAAGATGGTGCATAGTGGTAACCGTTTCTTTTCGCCATCATTGCGTATGGTTATAGGTGTGCCTTCAGGCTCTACTGAGGTGGAGCTTCGTGCCGTTCGCGATTCTGCCGAGCGTGCCGATGGGCGTGATGTTTATCTGATTTTTGAGCCTATGGCAGCTGCTTTAGGTATGGGGCTTGACGTAGAGGCTCCAGAGGGTAACATGATAGTAGATATAGGCGGTGGTAGTACCGAGATAGCTGTTATTTCTTTAGGTGGTATAGTTTGTAACAATTCTATCCGTGTGGCAGGCGATGAGCTGACAGCAGACATTCAGGAGTATATGAGCAGGCAGCATAATGTAAAGGTTTCTGAGCGTATGGCAGAGCGTATAAAGCTGCATGTAGGCTCTGCTTTGACCGATCTTGGCGAAGAGGCTCCTGAGGATTATGTTGTTCATGGTCCTAATCGTATTACTGCCTTGCCTATGGAGGTACCTGTATGTTATCAGGAGATAGCTCATTGCTTAGATAAGACGGTAGCAAAGATAGAGAACGCCGTGCTTTCTGCTTTAGAAAGTACTCCGCCAGAGCTTTATGCCGACATAGTAAAGAACGGCATTTATTTAAGTGGTGGTGGTGCTTTATTGCGTGGCATTGATAGTCGTCTTACAGAGAAGATAAATATTCCTTTCCATATAGCTGAAGATCCTTTACACAGTGTGGCAAAGGGAGCAGGTATAGCATTAAAGAATGTAGATCGTTTCTCATTTCTTATGAGATAAGCTATTGTAGCATAGATGCACAACCTCATAGAGTTTCTTGCTAAGTATAGGCATTGGTTTTTGTTTGTAGTGTTAGAGGTGTTTAGCCTAATACTACTGTTTCGTTTTAACGATTATCAGGGCAGTGTATGGTTTACTACGGCAAATTATATTAGCGGAACAGTGTATGAAGTAAGCTCAAAGATAAGCTCTTTCTTTACATTAACAAAGGTAAACGAAGGTCTTACACGTCGTAACCTCTTGCTTGAGCAGGAGAATAAGGAATTGTATGCTAAGCTATACGATAAAACAAAAGATACTGCCTATCTTAAACGTGGGCAGTATCGTTTCCTTACAAAGTATAAGATGATACTTGCTAAGGTAGTAGACAATTCTCTTACCAAGACAGACAATTTCATTACTATCAACAAAGGTACTTCAGATGGTGTACACAAAGATATGGGTGTGGCTTGTGGTAATGGTGTAGTAGGTGTTGTATATCTTGCAGGAAGCCATTATTCGGTATTGATACCAGTGCTAAACTCAAAGTCGAATATAAGTTGTTCCATTCAGGGTCGTAATTACTTTGGTTATTTACATTGGCGAGGTGGTGCAAGCGATATAGCTTATCTTGACGATGTGCCACGCCATGCTAAGTTTAATCTTGGCGACAGAGTGGTTACAAGTGGTTATTCTTCTATTTTCCCTGCTGGCATTTTGGTGGGTAAGATAAAGCATGTATACAATTCAGAAGATGGCTTATCTTATAGGTTAGCTATAAAGCTATCTACCGACTTTGGTAACCTGCGTGATGTCTGTGTGCTTGATGATGCTTCTATAAAAGAGAGGTTAGAGGTAATGCAGGCTGCTATAGACTCTATAAAGCCTCTCGAAAGACAAGGTACTACACAAAAGACAAACTAAGGATAATGGATGTAGAGTTTTTTAAAAAGTTAGGTTGGTTTGTTTTACTAATCCTTTTACAGGTGTTTGTGCTTAATCACGTTCACCTCTTTGGTATAGCTACACCATTATTATACGTTTACTTTATAATACAGTTTCGTCGTAATTATCCTCGTTGGGGCATGATGTTATGGTCGTTTTTCATGGGGTTGTTTATAGATATCTTTTCTAATACTCCGGGTATATCTTCCTTTTCGCTTACCCTGGTGAGTGCCATTCAGCCTTTTGTCTTGATGCCTTTTCTTCCTCGTGAAAGCTCTGAAGCGTTGCTACCCGGCATGGATACGTTAGGACTGGGCAACTATGCTTTGTTTGCTTTCTTTATGAGTCTTGTTTATAACGTAGTATTCTTTTCGCTTGATATGTTTTCTTTCTTTAATTTTTTAGCGTGGGGAGCATATATATTAAGTAGCACGCTGCTTACTACGGTGTTAATTCTTGTAATAGAGAATGTAAGAAGGCAGTAGATGAAAAATTATGATTTTGAAAAGCGCAGATTAGTATTAAGCGCGGTAGCTATAGGTATTGTGGTAGCTTTCATAATGCGCCTTTTTACTCTTCAGATAGCCAGTGATGACTATAGGAAGAGTGCCGACTCTAATGCCTTTCTAAAAAAGATAGAATATCCCTCACGAGGCATTATAACAGACCGTAATGGTAAGCTGCTCGTTTATAATCAGCCTGCTTACGATGTTATGGTGGTGATGAACGAAGAGAAAGGACATATAGACACTCTCGACTTTTGTAAATCGCTTAATATCACAAAGGATTTTTTCATTCAGCGTATGAAAGATATTAAGGATCGCAGCAAAAATCCGGGCTATTCGCGCTTTACTCAACAGCTCTTTATGGGTCAATTAAAAGATAAAGAGTTTAGTGCTTTTCAAGAGCGTTTATATCGTTTCCCAGGTTTTTATGTCCAGAAGCGTAGTGTGCGTGAGTATCAACAGCCTATAGGAGCACATTTGCTGGGCGATGTAGCAGAGGTAAGTCAGGCAGATATAGAGAAAGATAGTTATTATCAGCCCGGCGACTATATAGGAAAGATGGGTGTAGAGCGTGAATATGAAAAAGATTTGCGTGGTCAGAAGGGTGTGCAGATACTATTGCGCGATGCTCACGGCCAGATACAAGGTCGTTATCAGAATGGCAAATTCGATCAAAAGCCTAAGCCCGGTAGAGATATACAGTTAGGTTTAGATGCTTCTCTTCAGCAGCTTGGAGAACGTTTGATGGAAGGCAAGTTAGGAGCTATTGTAGCTATAGAGCCTAAGACGGGACAGGTGCTTGCTATGGTGTCATCGCCAACCTTTGATCCGCGCCAGATGATAGGAAAGATGCGTGGTAAAACACAGCATGAGCTAATGCTTGACCCTGCAAAGCCTTTGCTCAATCGTGCCATTATGGGGCAGTATCCTCCAGGGTCTACCTTTAAGACAGGGCAAGCAGTAACCTTTTATACCGAAGGTATCATTTCCGATTCTACACGTTATGCGTGCCATCATGGCTTTTATTTTAAAGGTCTTCATCTTGGCTGTCATGCTCATGCCTCACCTTTATCTTTAGTACCAGCAATAGGAACATCATGTAATGCTTATTTTTGTTGGGGCTTATATCACATGCTCTCTAACCGTAGGCGATATAAAAGTCTTGACGAGGCTATGACGGTATGGCGAAACTATATGGTGTCAATGGGCTTTGGGTATAAGCTGGGAATAGACTTACCGGGCGAAAAGCGTGGAATGATACCAAATGCACAGTTTTACGACCATGCTTTAGGCAGGTGGAACCCCTTATCGGTAATATCAATATCTATCGGTCAGGGCGAGGTTAATCTTACCCCTCTTCAGATAGCTAACCTTGGTGCGACGATAGCTAATCGTGGTTACTTTATTACGCCGCATGTAGTTAGAAAGATACAGGGTAGGAAGATAGATAAAAAATATATTAAGCATCATCGCACAATGGGCAGTGTGAGGGCTTATGAGAGGGTAGTAGCTGGTATGGTGCGCTCGGTGTATGATGGTACTTGTGCAGGAGCCCCCCATCCGGGTTATTCCTTAGCAGGAAAAACGGGTACTGCCCAGAACCGTGGTAAGGACCATTCTGTCTTTATGGGTTTTGCTCCTGTGGAGAAACCTAAAATAGCTATTGCGGTATATGTGGAAAATGGTGGTTTTGGAGCTGTCTATGGTGTGCCTATAGGGTCATTAATGATAGAGCAATATCTTAACGGGAAACTTACTCCTGGCGATATGGCTAAGGCATACCAGATACAAAAGAGACATATATCTTATTCCTTTAAACGACCGCTTACAAAGGCAGATTCGCTTCGTATAGACTCTATTAAGCGGGTTACACAAATAAAAGATTCTATCAGACATATTAATGAAATGAAAATGATAGAAGAGATACAGCAGGCAAAAGCTGAAAAGGCTCGCCTTGATGCTCAGAAAAAAGAAAAGAATAAGCCACAGCTCCCTAACGATCCTATTATTCGTCCAGAGACAGATGATAATATAGGTAGAGGAAAGAGCGAAAAAGATAATGATAACGACAAGAAGGATAAGAATCCTTCTGATGAAGAAAAATATAAAAAATAAATATATCGTGCCAAGTAATTATTCTGCCGACAAACAGCCCGGAGTACTTCGCTCCTTAGATTGGTGGACAATATGTATATATATTGCCCTCCTTATATTTGGCTGGATAAGTGTGTGTGGTGCGAGCTACACTTATGGTGATACCGAAATATTTTCGCTTTCTACGCGTTCTGGAATGCAGGTTATTTGGATAGGTACTTCCATTTGTCTTGGTTTTGTTCTTCTTATGATGAACGATCGCTTCTTTGACACCTTTGCTTATATTGTCTATGGGCTATTAGTGTTATTGCTTTTTGCCACTATCTTTAATCCTCATAGCATAAAAGGCTCACGATCGTGGCTTGTCTTAGGACCATTACGACTGCAGCCAGCTGAGTTTGCTAAGTTTGCTACGGCATTAGCAATAGCAAAATTTATGTCTGTCTATGGCTTTACTATGAGTAACAGGAAACATCTTATGATAGCTTGCGGACTTGTTTTCCTTCCAATGCTTTGCATCATAGGACAGCGTGAGACAGGCTCTGCCTTAGTGTATCTCTCTTTCTTTTTTATGTTTTATCGTGAAGGTATGCCCGGTGCTTTTCTCTTCACAGGTCTATCTATGATAATATATTTTGTGGTAGGTATAAAATATGAAAACGTGATGTTATGGGATATGCCTACTTCGGTGGGTAAGTTTGTAGTGTTGTTACTTGTACAACTCTTTTCTATTTCTATGATATGGGTGTATTTAGGCGATAAAAAGAAGACGAAACGTTTGTTGATATATATGTTTTCTATTACCTTAATAGCGGTGTTGTTCTCAGAGTTCGTCATACCATTCGATGTTGTTTGGGTGCAACTTATCTTTTCAGCCTTTATTATAGGATATTTTATTTATAATGGTCTTAATTCCCGTTTCCCACATTATTTTTATATATCGCTTTTTGCCATAGGGTCAATAGTGTTTTTTTATTCGGCTGATTATGTTCTTAACAATGTTATGCAGCCTCATCAGCGTGTTCGTATAAATGTGCTTTTGGGCTTAGATGAAGACTTGGCGGGGGCAGGATATAATGTGCATCAAAGTGAGATAGCTATAGGGTCAGGAGGTTTGCGAGGTAAAGGATTTCTGAATGGCACACAAACAAAGCTTAAATTTGTACCCGAACAAGATACCGACTTTATCTTTTGTACAGTAGGAGAAGAAGAAGGCTTCCTTGGTTCGGCATCTGTATTGGTATTGTTTTGCTGCCTTATATTGCGTATAATGCATGTTGCGGAGCGGCAAACATTTAAGTTTGGGCGTATTTATGGATATTGTGTGGCAGGAATATTCTTTTTTCACCTATTTATAAATGTAGGAATGGTACTCGGACTAACTCCCGTTATAGGCATTCCTCTGCCTTTCTTTAGCTATGGCGGGTCTTCGTTATGGGGCTTTACCATACTTTTATTTATATTTTTACGTATAGATGCAGGGCGAAACCTTATAAGACAATAGCACATATAAAGCGCAGGAACTTTTATAGATATATAACCTTATACGCCTTATCTTTATGAGCTTGGGTTGATATGTTTTAGTGGTATATAAGTCATAGTTTTTAGTATATTCTAAAAACAGTGTTAATAACATAGTAAAGGCAGACTTTATGAAAGCACGCAAAGGCGTAGCTAAGAGAAAGTCTGCCTAATATCTAAAAGGGGAAAAGATATTTTTCAATAGAAATAAATATTATGCCCCGTTTGAAAAAATATTACTCTATATTATAATGTCATTATATAAGCGTGGGTACTATGAACTTTACTAAAAAGTATCCACCCACCAATAGCCAGCAGTAAAGGATAGCTGCTAAAAGGAAAGGCTTAAATCCTGCTTTTTTAAATTTGTCAATACTTGTCTCGGCACCAAGAGCCGTCATTGCCATGGTAAGAAGGAAGACATCAATGGTCTGTATAAATTCTACTAAGCCTTTGGGTAATAAGTTAAGACTATTAAAGCAGATTACTAATAAAAACAATATTGCAAACCAAGGAATGTTTACCTTACCTTTACCACCTTCACTGTTTGTTTTATTTGTTCTTGCTGCCATCCAGCTTAATACAAGCACTACAGGAACAAGCATCATAACACGGATCATCTTTACTATGATAGCACTACTTGCTACATCTGCACCCATGGCATTACCAGCACCTACCACATGAGCTACTTCGTGTACCGTGCTACCTGTAAAGATACCCATTTCGCCAGCAGGCAGATTACATATTCCAGCACGATAAAGGATAGGATATAAAAACATAGATAGCGTACCGAAGATAACTACGGTTGCCACAGCTACTGCAGTCTTGTAAGGCTTTGTGCGTATAGCCGACTCAGCTCCTAACACTGCTGCAGCTCCACAGATACCAGAGCCTACAGAGGTGAGAAGAGCAATGTCCTTATCCATTTTTAGCAATTTACCTATAAACATACCACCACAAATGGTTACTACTACTATGATGGCATCTATGATTATGGCAGGTAACCCTACCGCAGTGATGTCCTGAAAGGTAAGCTTAAAGCCATATAGTATAATGCCGAAACGAAGTATGCGTTTAGAGGTGAATACTATACCAGGTATCCATGTAGAAGGTAAGTTACAATGTAAGGTGTTAGCATAGATCATACCAAGGATAATACCTATGATCATAGGTGAGAAGGATATAGCTTTTGCCCAGCTCATATCGCCAAAATAAAATGATGCACAAGCAAAGAGTGCCATAAATAGTACACCTTGAAGCATGCTGCTCCGTTCTTTTGATAATCTTTTCATTTTCTTCTTTTATACGTTAACTGCACTATCAGAGCGGATATAATCTCTATCTATGAGAGGCAGCATAAATTAAAAATTGTCGCCTGCAAAGGTACTAAGATAAAGTATAAACAACGAATACCATATTGCTAAACTTAGGTGGAAAAGATGGAGAAAAGCCTATTTAGAAAATGGAAATGTTTTAACATATCATATTAACATTAATATTATGTATAGCAGTTTTATATGTATATAATATGTGTTACTGTGGTATGTTTTTAAGCTAAATAGCATTTTAAGGGCTTATTTATACAAAAAAAAACGATACTTATTGTTTAAATAAGCATCGCCTTAACTTGTATTCATTCGCCAAAGAGGTGAATGTGCTATTGGAAATAAATATCAATAGGGGGGATTGTTAGTCGAGATTAATCTTTCTCGAAACAATTAAAATTTCAGCAACTGTTGCTGCAACAATGGTGAAAATACCAAAAATAGTCATCATAATTTTCCTTTCTTCTTTTGTGTAAGACCCCTTTGGTCTTACGGGTTATTAATTACTCGATAATATTACGTCTACAAAGGTACGAAAAAAAGCTCTAATGCCGCTTGTTTATAGTAAGTAAAAGAAGATAAATATGCCTTTGTTGATACATATCAATGATATTGCCGTAAGTCAAGAAAACAGTGTGCAGCTATAATATTATGGAGCAAACTTTGAGTTATAATATCCTTTAAATGTAACTTTGCAGCATTTCCGAAAGGAAACAGTTTTGCAATGAAAGCAAAACTATGTTTTTAAGTTTAATAATAAAGACAATAGAAATGAGTAAGTTGATTTCAGCAAACAAGGAAAGTGAAAGTAATGTTAGTGCTCGTATAGAGATGATGAGGCAGGCTCGCCGTGAGATGATAGATAAAAAGCGGCAAAGCAAGTTAATAACAGCATATTGATTTAATTATAGAGGGATCATCTCAAAGGCTATTATTCCTTATGATGATCCCTCTTTTTTTTATTTCGTTTTTATATAGCTCCTATATTACATAGTAGGGTATAGGTGCTTTTCTTCTTTTAGTTTTGTTATTTCTTATTTCTTTTCTTTTGCCTTTTTGGCATATTCAAATAAGGTTTGTGGCAGATGACAATATCCATTAGGGTTTTTCAAAAGATAGTCCTGATGATATTCTTCAGCTTTGTAGAAGTTTTTTAAAGGTAATCGTTCTACGGCAAGAGGCTTACCAATGGCTTTTTCCTCAAAGCTAAAGACCTTGTCTATTATGGCTTTATCCGCATTGTCGGTATAATATACTCCTGTGCGATATTGTGTGCCATGGTCGTTTCCTTGCTTATTGATGCTTGTAGGATCTATGGCTTTAAAGAATAGTTTTATTAAAAATTCCAAACTTATTTTCTTAGGGTCGTATGTTATATGTACTGCTTCAGCATAGCCAGAGCGGTCGGTACATACGTCTTCGTAAGTAGGGTTAGGAGTGTTACCATTGGCATAGCCCACTTCTGTAGCCACTACTCCGTCTATAAGCTGTAAGTAATGTTCTGTTCCCCAGAAGCATCCACCTGCTACATATATTTCTTTCATAGGTTTTAATAATTTTATGTATGCACCATATCCTTCGCGTTTCATATCCTTAATGGGTATGAAGCGAAGTGATGCACTGTTAATACAATATCTTAAGCCTCCTTTTTCTATAGGTCCATCATCGAAGACATGCCCAAGGTGGGCATTGCCTGTTCGGCTTTTCACCTCAGTTCTTGTCATTCCAAACGATTTATCGGTATTTTCTACGAGGAGTTTCTTATCTATAGGCTTGCTAAAGGCTGGCCATCCGCAGCCTGAATCATATTTGTCTGTAGATAGAAATAAAGGTTCTCCTGTAGTAATATCGACATAGATACCTGGTCGAAACTCTTTATCGTATTTGTTGGTAAAGGGCTTTTCGGTAGCAGCTTTCTGCGTAACAGCATACTGCTCTGCAGTAAGGCGAGCCTTGAGCTCGGCATTGGTGGCTTTTCTAAAAGTAGTCTTCTGAGGCTTAATAGTGCCAGTAGTCATAACGGTATTAATATTTTTACCTTTCTTAGTAGTGCTTTGACATGCACTTGATAAGGTGAAACTTATTAAGAAAAGGAGTAATGAAAATTTCATAACAAGCAATAAGAGGTTATTTGTTTTTAAGCGATTGTAAAAATTTATCAGCCTCAATAGCTGCCATAGCTCCTGTGGCTGCAGCTATAACCCCCTGCCTATAAATAGGATCGGCTACATCTCCTGCAGCATATACTCCATCTATAGATGTAGCTGCAGAGAAGCCTTTTGTTAGGATAAATCCATGTTCGTCCATATCTATTTGACCTTTGAAGAGGCTTGTGTTAGGGCTATGCCCAATGGCGAGGAAGAAGCCGTCTATAGGCAAATCGAATTTTTCTTCATTTGTCTGCCCTTTGAAGCGAACGAGATGTGCTCCTTCTACACCGTCTTGTCCAAATAGTCCTACGGTGTTGGTGTTATAAAGTATCTCTATGTTATCTTGTTCTTCCACGCGGCGACGCATAATGTTTGAGGCACGAAGATAGTCTTTGCGTACAATCATGTATACTTTTTTAGCTAATCCAGATAAGTACATGGCTTCTTCGCAAGCGGTGTCTCCTCCACCTACAACAGCTACGGTGCGTTTACGATAGAAAAAGCCATCGCAAGTAGCACAAGCACTTACGCCTTGTCCGCGATATTTCTCTTCATCAGGTAGACCAAGATATTTAGCAGATGCACCAGTGGCAATAATTATTGTTTGTGCTTCTATTTCTTTACCTCGTTCATCTTTAGCTATAAACGGGCGTTTACTGAGGTCTACTTCTACTATAGACCCCGAACGCACCTCTGTGCCAAAATATTGTGCTTGTTGTTTCATTTCAGCCATTAGCTTATTAGCGTCAATGCCTTCATGAAAACCAGGAAAGTTTTCTATCACTGTGGTAGTGGTGAGCTGTCCTCCTGGCTGTAATCCTTCATAAAGGACAGGCTTATGATTAGCTCTACTAGCATAAATTGCTGCTGTATATCCTGCAGGTCCACTGCCAAGGATTAAAGTTTGTATCTTTTCCATATTGTTTGTTTTTATTTTGTTTGCCCACTAAGGTACGGTTATTAATTAAATAATCAAAGTTATTTTATATTTTACTTTTTATTTTAGATAGGAATTGATGTTACGAAGTAGCATCATATAGTGAGCTTTTATATATGTGTTAGAGGTTGTTTTTATTCGTTCTTGCAGTAGTTTTCTCAGCTTTTGTGCATAGAAGAGCATAAACTCGCTGTTTCTTCCTACTGTAACTCCCCATAAAGGTTCAGGCTCTCCATTTCCTTTACCAAAGTTTAGTGATGTAGTGGCATAGTCTTCTGTATGTATGTTGTAAACATTAGCTACCTGTTTTACTTGTTCTATGCCCGATTTGAGTAATCGGACGAACATGCTTTGCATATCAATATCGTATTGATCGAGTTTTTCAGATGCTTTTATAGTTTTCTGAAATACATATTGGTATACATCTTCTAAATATTCTAAAGGTGAATATGATGTGGAATCGAGATAGAAAGACAAGTTTAGCTTTGAAGCAGCCATCATAGATAGAGCTTGTACATCATGTGCCATAAGTTTGAAAGGTCTGTTTCCGGCGTATGGTAGCTTTTTTTCTAAGTTGTCATTTCCCATATCAGCGAACACTTTACCTTGCTTTAAAAGCCAGAGTGCAGCAGCACGTTGCTTGGCTTTAGGTATAACAGTGTATCGTGGAAGTTTAGACGATTCGCTCGTTTGATATAGCTTAATGCCAGGAATATATGCATATACGTTATATATATAGCCGTAAGCCTGATTAAGTATTTCGTGATAAAGCTCGTTACGTCGTGTGCCGTCATCATCATTATTAAGCCATTTGTCCATATTATCAATGATGAATTTAAGGTTTTTCAGTCCGTAAGTGCCAGCTTTAACAGGATCGTTACTGAGGTCTTCTTCAATTGAAGATGGGTCGTAGCGTGTGCTTCCCTGTTGTAGTCCGTAGCGGTACATAGGGTCTTTAGCGTGTTTCTCTATTAAAGCGTTTAGCTTGCTTTCATCGTCTTTATATCCCTTAGAGTGAGGAAAGAGTCTATAAGTCCAGTCTACAATATAATAGTCGTACACTCCTAAGTTAGGTGGTGTCATCTTTACTCCTTTATCTTCAGGCTGTGCTATGTAATTAAATCTGGCGTAATCCATTATCGAAGGTGTAGTACCATAGGTATTTGTGAAGGTTGCCGATCGTAGAGAGTCGGTAGGAAAAGCATTAGATGCAGCCATGTTATGCATAAAACCTAAGGTATGTCCTATCTCGTGTGCTATGACATATTCGAGTGATTCTTGTAAGATATGCTTAGGCATGTGTGCTACTCGAGCTTGCGGATCGCATTGTGCTGTTTGTACGAAGCGCCAGTTGTCTATAGTGTTTATAACATCGTTGTACACTAATACTGTAGCATTTATTATCTCGCCTGTGCGAGGGTCTACCCAAGAAGGCCCCATGGCGTTTTCTACTGTTGTAGGTAGATAGCGTATGCATGAGTATTTAAAGTTGTCGGGATCGAAGTTTGGGTCGTCTTTAGGGAAGTCGCGCACTTGCATTACGTTCTTAAAACCTATCTTTTCAAATGCCTTGTTCCACCTTAATATACCTGCTTTTATAGCATCTTTCCAACCATCAGGGAAGGTGTTTTCTATATAGAACACTATAGGTTTTACAGCTTCAGATAGCTTCCCTGCAAAATAAGCCGCAGTATCTTTAGGCTCTATTCTCCATCTTTTTACGAAATAAGCTTTTTCTATGGCTCCATTGTCTTCTACGTCTTTTTCTATTTGGAATACTCCTATCCTTGTATCAGCAAGCCGTGGTGTCATAGGTGTTTCAGGAAGTAATGCTATGGTAAAGTTTACCCCAATGCTTACAGGATAGTTGTAAATGGTGTTTGCCTTACTTGATCCAGAGATAGTGGCAAGGTAGCTACGTTCCATCTTTATACATGCGTTGGTATCGAAAGTTTTAAGCGCAGTTATACGTGATAGATTTTCTTTTAGAGAGGAGCTTACCTTTAGCGACCCCGTTGATGTTTCTATAATTGGGAAGAAACGATTTTCTTTTAAAAAGAACGAGGACGCATCGAAAAGTACCGATTTATTATCTTTGCTACGTCCTTTAACTGGGAAAGTACAGAAGTCGAGATTATTATAATTTTTAGTAGAGCTTTTAGCTGCTTGTGCATTGTTATGGTCGTAGAAGAGGTCAGTATTGACTATTTGCATTACAACAGCACTGTCTTTTTCTATGAAGCGTATATGTACAAGGTTAGAATTTTTAAATCCCAGTTCTCCTAACTTTGGATTAGATACTGACGTTATCGTGGCCCCGATGAGCATATCTTTCCCTATAGATGTGCGTGGTAGGTCTATAAGCAGCTTGCCATCAGTTTTGTAAAGCGATATGAAAGTCCCTTTACTACCCATTATAAGCTTATCGGTTAGTGCGTGTTCGTATGGTGTTTTCTTTACTTCTACGGTTTTGTTTTCATCTTTTTTCTTCTTTTTGAGGAAGTTGAAATTTCCTGCAACAGCATTAGTTCCTATAGTGAAAATAAGAAAGAAGAAGAATGTTTTGATATTATTTGTAAATGAAAAAAGTTTTCTCATTATTTATCCTCCAATTCTTTATTTACCTTAAAAAGTAGCATTTGATAATGTGCTTTAGCATCGTTAGGTAAGTTCTTTTTCAAGCATTTTTCTAACATAGGTTTTAGTTTGAGAAGACTACTATAAAAGTATATGTCCGATCTATCTACCATAGCAGGAGTTATAGTTGGAGCTAAAGACGATGTTGGGTTACCATACCCTACTGTTGTGGGTATAATGTCGTTGCTGTCTTTAAGCGATTTGCTTCCTATAGAGCTTTTTCCAGAAGATTTAGCTATAACCGATCGTGAGTAGGTAAGGAAGGTTTGTTGCAAGATACGTTCTTCTTGTGATGGTGCTTTACCTACGTATACGCTTTTAAAGATGCCATTAAAGAGATCATCGAAAAACTCTTTCTGTGTATATGCTTTGTTATCGATGTGAGATGCCACAGCTACGCGTGTACGAGCTCCCATTAGTTCGTAACCAATAAACTCAAGTAGCTGGTCGTAGTAGCTAATGGCTATAAAGCCACGTTTCTCTAAAGTAGTGTTAGCATGGTGCTTAAAGTGGCATGCTTCTGCTAAAGCCCAAAGCAAAGCTTCTCTTTGTTTGTTTTTAGGTACTACTTGGTAGCGTGGAACCCCTGACGACTCTTTCATATCATTGAGATATATTCCTCCTACTAAGCTCATTACTTGTTTAAAGAAAGCATAATATTGCTGTGCTATGCTTAGGTATAATTTTTCTTTTATACGGCTATCTTCATCGTTTTTCACCCATGAGAGTATATTTTTCTGAATGGTATTTAGGTTTTGTATGCCAAGTTTTACTCTTTTTATAGGGTCGTCTCCAAGTGCGCCCGGTTGTACACGAGGGTCCCATAATATTGTTTTTTCGCGATAATAGCGATATCTTGGGTCTTTTACTCGTTTATCTGTAAGGTCTTCTAATATTTTTGCTTCTTTAGACGCAGAGATTTTTTCTGTGTCGAAGTATCTATAATCCCACTCTATGGTATGACAATCGTACATGCCAGGTGAGTAGCTGCATAATGTAGCATTGTGGTCGGTAGGCTGTGCGATGTAGTTGTAATGTACGTCGTCCATGATAGAGGGTGTAAGCCCATTAACTTTAGTGAATTGAGCTCGGCGTAAGTTTTCTACAGAATAAGTAGATGAGGCTCCAGGGTTAGGAAGTAGCCCGAGCGTTTTACCTATTTCTTGTGCTACAACCATGGTGAGCCCTTCAGCGAATAGCTTGTCAGAGAGTTTTCCTGAGCGTGCTTCAGGGTCGGTGGCGGCTGTTTCTACGAAGCGCCATTTGTGTAGTAAGTATTTGATGTTGCTATTGATGAACACAGATGCATTTATTATTTCTCCTGTGGCAGGATTTACCCATGAGGCACTAAAGGGGTTTTCGGCTTTGTTAGGCACATATCTTATGCATGAGAAAGCGAGGTCGTCAGGGTCAAAATTTTTATCGTTTTGTGGGAAATCAGCTACTTCAATAGCATTTTTAAATCCTGCTTTTTCAAAGGCTTTGTTCCATGCTAAGACTCCTTTCTTTATAGGTTCTTTCCATGCTTGTGGAAAGGTATCATCAATATAGAATCGTATAGGCTTTTCGGGCAGTGATAGTTTCCCTTTGGCATAGGCGTGTTTGTTTCTTGGTATGAGCTTCCAACGATGTGCTAAAAAGACGACATCGCTCTTTGACATATCATTTTTGAAAAATATTTTCCTTGTCGATGCAACACCTATGCGTGAGTCTATTATTCGAGGGCGCATATTGCTTTTTGGTAATAGCATTAAGCTGTAAGTTACCCCAATAGTGTTTGGAATATCGCTTGATAGAGGTATTGACAATATGGAGGCAGTGATATTATAATTGAAATCATTAGTAATGGTAAGGTTGTCGTCGAAACTTTTAATAGCTTTTGTGTACGACATTTCCGATTTAGGCGTTCCATTAATAGTAAAATCGCCATTTTTCTTAGGTATTATAGGTAGCAATGTATTTGGTTTGCCTAATAGCGAAGTTACGTCAAAAACTACTGCCGTGCTGTCATTGTTGTAGGCTTCTATTTTAAAACCTGTAAAAATAGGATCTCGGTAGCTTAGTGCGAGAGCCTCTTTCATTTGTAATGAAGTGTTTTTATCTTGGTATACTATGGTGTTAGGAGTTTTCATTACTATGCTACTGTCTTGCTTCTCAAAGTAGAAGTCAATGGGATTGAAATTTTTCATGCCTACAGTGATGTATGTAGGGTCAGTAACAGAAGAAATGGTTCCTCCGAGTAGCATCTCTTTTTTCAGATATTTAAGAGGCAGTTCAAAGTAAAGTTTACCGTCTGTTTTATATATTGTGATAAATTTGCTGGTAGCTTTGTCTACCAGTTTGTTTTTGAAGAGTTTATCGTATTTTGTCTCTTTTTTCTCTTTCTTTTCTTTTTTCTCTTCTTTCTTTTTATTATCATCTGCATTAGCGGTGGTAATAAATAAACACGACAGCAATAAGATTATTGCTGTAGTGTATGTTCTTAATGATGTTAGTTTCATTTCTTTTATTTCGTTTCTGGATTACGATAGGTTATTTTTACTATTTTCCCTGTAATGTTTCGTTTCTGCCATATCATTTTGTTGTCTACTAAGTTATAGCAGTAAATGCTTCCTACAAGGCTCCCTTTAGTGTTGTTGGTAGCTATATATAGCTTGCTGTCATCAGGAGATATGTATAGGTCTACGATGTTTTCAGACTCTTCGCCAACAGAGAAAAGAGGCTCTGTAGGGAAAGACCCATTTGATAGCACGTTGTACCCATATATCTTGTTTGCTGAAGAGTAGTAAACGAGGTTCTTGGTAGGTGTAGTGCATACTATAGAGTTTTCGTTTATTCCAGTGTTAGCAGGCATTTCCTTTTGATATATTATATTAGGCTCTTGCTGCTTTTCTTTCTTTGAAGAGAAGAATCCTGGGAAAATATGATAGAAAACATATTTATGAGTATCCTTATTATATGTTATTAAGGCTATTTTTCGTTCTTGATTAATCCCTCCTATGCCTATTAACGTCTGCTTAGAGAACTTGTCTTTAAGTATTTCATCAGGCGATTTAGGATATTGAGATGCCTGTACGAAAAGATGTCCTGCAGTGTTGTCATAATAGGCTATGGCATGTGTGTAACGTAGGTCTTCACTCTTCCATAGTGTTGCAGCATTAGCAAAATTGAGAGTGTTGTCATTAACTTTCTTTTCCCAGTAGCTTGAGTAAGGTACGAGTGTAGCCGACGGACTTAGCATGCGTAGTGTTTTTAGCTTATCGTCTTCTTTTACTAACATTAAGGCAGGGTATCCGCGTGGGTCTCGCTTTAGCCATGACACGTTGCCAGTGGCAGCTATCGAGAACCCTATTGTCATAAGGTTAGGGTTTAGCTCGTATATTTTAGAGGGATTGCCTACGGCTATGTACATTAGAGGCTTTCCTCCAGAGGCTACAGTGTAGTCGATAGCATTTGCTGTCCCTGTAAAGTCTGTGTTAGGATTGTTCTTTTTAAGCACATCTAATGCAAAAGTTTTCCCTTCTGCTCCATCTGGTATATATGAAAGTATGGCTTTTCCTTCGTGTTGTGCCAGTGCGTAAACGCCTTGTCCGTATGAGTATTGTACGTCGATATTAAATTCGTAGTAGCGTATATCATCACCGTTTGTTATTTTTAATCGTGCTGGAAATTTTCCAAAGTCAGCACATACATATTTGAGATCTTTCTCTTTAGATACCACCTTATAGTTTATTTCCCACTCATAGCTTATATCTTTTTGCTTATTAGTTTGTGCTACTTGTGGTGTTATGGTAAGTGTTTCCCACCTGTTGAGGCTGTAAGTTTTATCTAAAGGTTTAGTAAGACTTAACAGCGAAGATGAGTTAGCGGCTTCGGTAGAGTTGTCGTTTATGCAAGAGCATAACGACAAACTTATAGCGAATATCAATAGTAAGTATGCTTTCTTCATAAGTTTTTTGTTTTTATTGTTTTTCTGGATGCGCGTCAAAGTATTCTTTTATTTTTACTACATAACCATATAGCTTGTAAAGAGCTTCAGGTGGGTTATTGGTAACCCCATCGTATATACCTTTTACATCGCCGTTATAAAAGCCCAATAGCATTTTATGCTTTGCCCGGCTATATGTTCCAATACCCCAAAGCTCTAAAACGTCCCAATAGTCGGGTCTCATAAGCACGTTATCGAAGGTAATGGTAACCTTGTTGCTTTTGCTAAATCTTGTACCTAAGTCGTTGGTAGGTATAAGGTTTAGTATTAGCTTTATAGAGTCGTTCTTCTCTTCAGAGAGGTTTTTTCTTATGAGCTTAATGGGTAAATAGGCTTGCATAGCACCTGCAGGGATACTATATTCAGGAGCTAATGCGCTATAGTGTTCTCCGCTTTTAGCCGTACTTGCGTCATTAACAGCAACCTTGAATGTTTGCGCTTTGTCTATAAGTTTTCCTGCTAACCTCACCGGCACATAAACGGTGTGTGTTAATGTGTCGTCAGGTTTACCACTAAAGGAATAGTTTATAATAGAGTCGGCAGCAGTTTTATAATAGAAATATACTTGGTTATTTGTGTTATAATATCCGTCTTTGCTGTATTCTCCATTATAGTCTATATTGCTGCATGCACTCAAAGCAGTGATGAGTGCTGTTGCAACAAGAGCAAAAATATATGTTTTTTTCATTTTCATATTCTATATTTTTTTATTTGTTACCAAATTCTGTTTCATTCTCTGGCCAAGGTAATACAAAAATTTCGGTAGAAGGTGTAATGGTCTTGGTACCAGTAAAGTCAGTAAAGCTTTTATTATAATGTTTTAAAGCATAGAATATTTGTCCTTCTCCGGGCATTTCTCTCATACGTTCATGTAGCATTTCTTTTTCAAAAGCCTCACGATTAACGGTCTTATCGCTACTTACAGGGTCTAATCCTCTGCTTGCTCTTACCTTATTAAGATAGCTGATAGCTTCTTCTTTATTAGTATCGAAGAGGCTTTCGCTGAGTATATAATACATTTCAGGTAGGCGGATAAGTGTAAATCCCTGAAGAGGAAGTGTAGCTATTTGTGCTTCGCTCTCTAATAATCGTATAAAAGAGAATGTCTGTGTGCTTCCGGGAGTGTTGAGCTTGTAGAAAGAGGGGTATCTTATATCCGAGCTTGTTGCGGTAAAGGACGAGGTTTCGTAAAGCTTTTCGAGGTCGCGTCGTCCTTCGTAGAATGTTCCTCTTGCTGTTTGTGATAGGAACATTTGTGCAATCTCTTTAGAAAGGCTTGTGTTGTAGAGCCCAAAGATAAGTTCGTTAGTAGCAGGAAATCTTTTCACTCCGTCCATAGATGTAAGTTTTTTTAAGCTAAAATTGTCTTTACTATCTACTACTATCTTGGCATATTTAGCAGCTAAGTCGTATTTTCCCATACTGTAATATACTCGTGCTTTAGTAGCAGCTACGGCATATTTGTTAAAGAATACTGCTCTGCCCTTCATATAATCATTAGTAGGATTCTTTTCTACGTTTACAACATTGTCGTTAGCAAGCAGCTTTTCAGCCTCATCAAGGTCGTTAAGTATGAGCTGATAGGTGTCGTGTAACGAATATAGCTTGCGGTTATTTAGGTCGAAGGACGTAGAGTAAGGTAGCCCTCGCGAAGTCTTAGTGCTTTGCAGATAGTCTTCGGCAAATAATCGGGCAAGGTCGAAGTGTAAGAAAGCTCTAAGCCCTAAGCATTCTCCGCGCATTATAGATAGCTCGGGGTGGGTAATCTCAGTAGTATTAATATGTTTTAAGATGTTGTTTATATATGATATAGCCTGATATTGACCGAACCATATACTATTAATAATACTTCTTACTTCTTTCTTTTTATAGTCGTATGCTCCAGCAAAATAAGCAGGCACGGAAGAAGCAGCATAGCCCGACATCTGTCCTATTTGGTCTACAAAGGCATAAGAGAGATTGCCTCCATATAAATCTGTTGTAGCCAATTTGCCATAAGCTCCATACATAGCGTCTCTGAAGCCACGCATATCGCTAAACTGTTTTTCTTGTTCTAACTGTCCTGCGGGCTGAACATCTAAGAAATCGCTACAAGAAGATAATCCTACGAGGGCTATAAGTAGGGTGATATATAAATATATTTTATTCATAACTATTTTTTTGTGTTTTTACAATGACAATCTTACTGACAATTCTATACTTCTATCATAAGGGTAAGACAAGCCTCGCTCGCGTTTTACGGTAGACCAATAGAACAGGTCGTTGGCAATAAGCTCGAAGCGTAGGCGGTTAAGTCCTAAACGCTTACTTACCGTTGTAGGTACGTCATAACCTAAGGATAGGCTGCTAAGAGTGAGAAAATTGTTTACCTCTACAAAGCGTGATGTTTGCATAGGTACAGAGGTATCATCGATGCGCTTATATTTAGCATTGTCGCCTGTCTGTTTCCAGCGACTGTTAAACACACGTGCATCGGCATTATAACGTGGATCGGCACCTTCCACTTTGCTTGCGAGAGTTTGGTTATACACCGCTCCACCGAAAGAATATCTGAAAGAAGCACCAAAAGACAACGATTTATATGTAAGATACGATGTCATAGCACCTATACCAAATGGTGTTGTGTCGCCAAAAATAACCTTATCATTGGGGTCGTAAGTCATGGTGTAAGAGCCATCGCGTTTGATGTATATCTCGTTACCTGTGGAAGGATCGATACCTGCCGATGGTACTACCTTTAGAGCTGTGAGCGATTGTCCTTCTTCATATATAGGAAGAGGGGTAACGCCTCCTTGCTTTTGGTTCTTTTCGTTTTGTGCCTTTAGGGCATTACTTATCTTTTTTATCTTGTTTTTGTTGTATGAGTAGTTTACGCCTACCGACCATTGCCAGTCTTTTGTCTTTATAGGTAAGACGCGAGCCTGTAGCTCGAAACCTGTATTTTGTACCTCACCAACATTTTCGCGAGAGGTAGCAACACCTATAGAGGGAGCTTTGGTGATGTCGAGCAGTAGGTTGTCAGTGTTTTTTATATAATAGTCGGCAGAAAAATCGAAGCGTCCTTTAAACATGGTAATGTCTAAACCTATGTTATTGCTTAGTGTACGTTCCCACTTTAGGTTTGTGTTTCCTATTGTAAGAGGCACCGCACCTATACCTTTAACATAGTTATACCCATTAGCATAGGTATAAGTAGTCAAAGCCTGATAAGGCTCAAAGGAGATGTTACCTAAATATCCCATGCTGGCGCGTAGCTTTAATAGCTGGAAAGGAGAGCCTTTCATAAACTTCTCGTTGTGAATGTTCCACCCCGTACCAATACTCCAGAAAGGAGCGAAGCGAGAGTTTTTACCAAACTTTGATGACCCTTCATAACGATATATAAGGTCGAGGAAATATCTGTTGTCGTATATCGTGTTGGCATTTACGAAGAAGCCTACACCATTATATCGTATATCTGTGCCTGAAGGCTTATTATTAGCGTAAGATGTAGCAAAAGAGGGGTGTCCCAGCTTGTCGGTGTAAAAACCTATAGTGGTGTAATCGGCACCGTCTACTGTAGACGACTCTATGCTGCTACCTCCCATTGCTGTTAAGAAGAGCTTAGGCAGAACGTAAGCATTATAAGATAACATTATCTTACCTTGATAGTTAGCAGTCTTGCTGTTGCCATCTCTTAACGTACCACGTCGAGAAACATCAGCTTTGTTTTTTATTTCAAGAGCTGAGAAAGGTGATGTAAAGTTACGAGAGTTAAGTTTTGAGGTTTGTATAGAGAAGTCGCCATCTATACGGAACACCTTGTTTATCCATACCTGCAAAGAGGTAGTGTTAAGAAAGTCGAGATTGTCAGACTTGCTATAGCTCCCCAAAGATGCTTGATAAAGAGGGTTTGCAAGGTTATAATGTAACAACTGTCTGTATTCGCCATTCTCATCGTATGGGTTTTCGTATGGATTTTGTTTTACCCAGTAAGAGAAGTCGCCGTAAGGAGAATTGTTTGTCTTTATAGAGCTTAGGGTAGAGGTGTTTGAAATAAAAAACTTACCATCTATACCATAAGATAAGCGGAAATTTGTAGACAAACGCTCACGGTTAGAACCCTTCATAACACCAGCATCGTTGCCGTATCTTACGCCTAAACTATAACGGGCGCGCTCATCACCACCGTCTATGCTTAGGCTATGTTGATGACTTATGGCGTTGCGTAGAGGCTTAGCTATCCAGTTAGTGTACACGCCGTCTTTTACCTTACGATAGATGTCGGCATATTGCTGCTCAAGGGCATATTGCTCCTGAGGGTTAGTGCTGCTATATAGCCCAGCCAAGCGTTCATACTCAAGCTTTTCGGCTGCCCCAAGAAGGTTGTAGTCGCTAAGGTCAGGGGTAGAAAGGCGCACTGTACCATTATAGTTTAGCTTTAGTCTGCCACCCGTCATAGCTTTAGTCTTTATTACTATAACTCCTGCAGAGGCTTTAGCACCATATAGAGCAGATGCAGAAGCATCTTTTAGCACGGTAACGCTCTCTATATCGTTAACGTCCATATCATAAACATATTGCACATTAACCTGCGACCCATCAACAACAAATACTGGCATGTTTGCTGTTCCGTCGAAGGTAGCTCTACCACGAATGTTAATATCGGCGAGCTTGTTAGGGTCAGAGCCTGCAGTGTTGTTTTCTAACACCATCATGCCCGGTACAAAAGCCGAAAGACTTTCTAAAACGCTCTTTGTACCCACAGAGATAAGCTGGTCGCGTTTTATAGAGGTTTGAGCTCCTGTAAAGCTGTTTTTGTTTTTTGTGCCATAGCCTGTTACTACCACCTCGCCAAGCATCTCGGCATCTTCTTCTAAGACAAAGTTGCCTGCAGTGCCGTTCTTAACTGTTTTGTGTAGGGTTTTATATCCTATGTAGGTAAAGCTAAGTTTGGCTTCCTTTTGAGTGGTTTCTATAGAGTATCGACCGTCTATGTCTGTGATGTATCCACCATTAAAGCCCTCCATACGAATGGTAACACCGGGAAGAGGAACGCCTTGAGCATCGGTTATCTGTCCAGAAATGCCTTTGCTGCGACTGGGCTCACTCTTTTGAGTAATAGTAACTACGTTTCCACTTATGGAATAGCTACACGATACCTGCCCTAACACCTGCCCTAACACGCTTCTTACGGGCTTGTCCTGAGCATTGATGGTAACATCGTTAATCTTGTCTATCTGCTCTGCATCGTAGACGAACTCTAAACTGGTCTGTTTGCCTATCTCGTCAAGGAATTGTTTTAATGATGCACGCTTCATATTAAGCGTAACATTCATCTCATTTACATTCTGAGCAGAGATTTGAAGACAAGGTAATACACATAAAAGGATATTCAATAATAGAACTATCCATGTGTGTTTTAAAAAAATACTTTTTTGCATCTTATTCTCTATTTTCTGTTATGGGTTATATAATGTTTTATTTATTAAGATGTATCCTGTCCGTTAAAAACAATTAGAAATATGTTTTTACACAAAACATAAAATACAAAAGTAGGTATAATACTTTAAAGAGGCAACAAACTGAATGAAAAATATTTATAAGAAGACTTAAATTAACATACCATAATAAAGCCCAAAGTGGTTATTATACCACAATGGGCTTATTGCTCTTTTAATATATAATGTATATGTCTTTAAGCGTTAAAGGCTCGTAAAATATTGTGTTTTAGCTAATTATTGGTAATACCATATTCTTAGCTGTGGGCGTCGGGAAAGGTCTCCGGGGTTAGAGCCAGGCTTGCCTTCTGGCACCGGAATGTTATGGCTTTTATACATATTGACAAAAACATCGGGTATCTTACCGTTCTTATCGCGGAAGGTCATAGGAATAGGGGTGAACACTAAGTGCCCCTTACTGTCTACAAACGACTTTTGTACCAGCTCGCTGCAATATAGCTCGTTGTCGTCAGGAAGGTAAAGATAGTCGTACTTGCGCCCAATGTAAGACATGGCTTTCTTTATAGAAGCATGTACGTCTATATCTGAGGTAATCCTTCCTACGATGATACGTGCGCTTTTGTCGCTCTTCTTAGCGCGCTCTTGAAAGTCTGCCATTGTGGTAAGCCTAACCTTCGGAGGACATGCCTCTAAGACGTACCCACAAGAACTTATGCTTACATATATGCCCACATGGTCTATTTTTAGCCCATCTACACCTGAGGTAACGTCGGTTATGGCGTTAGGCTTTCCTTTTGCAATAAAAAGAAGATCGCCGTCTTGGAGCGTTTTTACTAATACTGGGGTGTCCTTTATCTTTGAAGAACAGCTAAACAAGGAAAGGAAGAAGAATAAAATAAAACTCTTCGATAAGATAGAAATAGTTTTTCTCATAATTTTCTCGTCTGTTTGTTTTGTCAGTAACATGAGTGCAAAAGTATAAAAGGAACAGCATAAAATAAAAAATTTTTATAGAAAATTAGCTTTTCCTTGTGATATTAGGTTAAAAAAAGCACAAGAAAGTGGATATTTAAACTTTTTTTCTTACTTTTGCAGCGCAATAATCTTAATAAAATTAATAATAAGTAATAATTTAAGAAAGAATATATAAAGAGTAAGATTTTTATTTTTTAACGTATTTTATTTGCATATTTCCCATGAATTTTTACCCCCCCCAGATTGTTTTAGTAGGTTGGCGAGTGATGACCATTTGGTTACTTTGTTGCGTTTGCATACGTGTGGCTTTCCCTAAATGGTGTTTTTCTTATTTTTATTGATACATTTTAGTTAGCAAGACACATACCTTGTGATAAGGTGAATGTGTGTAGTAAAAATATTTTTTTATTTATTTATCAAATATAGATAAGGTAAACATTCTTTTTTTTAGATAGTGATGAAACGGAAATATATTGTTCCTGTTTGTAGTATTATTTCAGTGGAGGCTGAAAGTATGCTTGTAGAGGTGAGTGGTCATGATAGTGGCATTTCAGATTATTCTCCTGGAAAGTTAGATCCGGAAAAGTCTAAAGACCCAAACGCTTCAGATAATCAGGATTACAGCGAGTATGAAGAACCATAGTGAGGTTATGTTATGGTTTTAAGATAGTTACAAAAAAGTAGTTTGGTATATATAAGAAAATTATCAATAGAGAGCAAATGAAAAGTATAAAAATATTTTTCTTTCTAATGGTGCTTTTTACCATTAGTGTTAGCTGTTCGGACGAAATACTTCCCGAGCCTAATATAAAAGGAAAAGAAGCAAGTAAGAAATGTGCCACATCTGTTATTACCATTGAAAGTGGTAGTGCAGGGGTAGTTTTGCCACAGAGGGATATGTCCTTATCGCAACAGCCTTCTTCGCGTGCCACTGTTATCATGAATGAGATGTTTGAGCTTACAGAGGATAACAGTTTTGAGACAGACGCTTACCTTATCAAGGAAGACGATGAGGAAGACGACAACGACAATCGCAAGTTGGCATATCTGCATATTCGTTGGACAAGTAAGAGTAAAACCTCAAACGGTTGGCACTTGAGCACTTACTGCCCTAAGATAACCTTAGAGTGGATTAACAAAAAAAGTGTAGACATTAACCCTGGCGAAAACTGGTATATTGCTGGCATTGTAGGCGGAGATATGGAAAGAGAAAAAGGCATTCCCAACACTGTAGAATTTTATGGGCAAGATGGTAAAAAGCCAAAGGTGCTAAACGGATCTGTTGCAGGTAGTAGCACAAAACATGAGTTTAATGTGCCCTTTGTAGCCAACTGGGTAAAGGTGGATATTAAGGGTAAGAACAAAATAGATTTCCATAACATGCGCTTCGAGCCGCAAGGTGTAGTGTTTAAGGTAAGGGTTAAGCGTAGCGATAAGCTATTGAAGCCAGAGGAACACCAGTATATGTTTTCCAGTACAGGGCTGTCGCCAAATGGTTTTTTCTGTTTTGTAAACTATGATAAAGAAAAAGATCCGCTACAGAAGAACTCTGTCAGAGTATCGCATAAAAACTCTGTAAAAGACTATTGGGTGTGGCACCACCCTACAGATTATCACGAATTAGGTGAAGGACCTGAAACACAGACAGGTAATCGTATCATGGCAAGGTTAAAAGAATATCAGTTTTCAAAAGTTTGGGAGCTGCGTTATAGATATACTTACTCCGCTGCTAAAGAAACAGGTAAAGACTATGACGAGTTTTATGTGTGGGGAATGCCTATAAATGGGGGCGAGTATGTAGACATCTTCTCATATAAAGGGAAGGGTAATAAGGATAAAGCTGAGTGCGACTATTCTAAGGCAAAGATCTCTTTAGATAATACTACTGCCATTACATCTGCTCATGGTGGTTTCATGCTGGGCTGGCTCAATGGTCAAGGCAAAGTACGGGGAGAGTTTCTCTGTGGCACACCGCATACTAACGAATACCAACGTGTAGATAGCTGGGAACCTTATAAGGGAAAGGTGATAGAGGTAAACTTAAAGGAGATGTTTCCGGGAGATAACCGCTATAAGTGGCGTGTGCCGTTGGCACGTATGGCAAAATCGAACTTGGCTGTGCCTGAAAGAGTTTTTACAGAGATAGATGAAAAAGATTTAGTATTTACTAACGACATAGAGCCACACAGCGGAAAGGGGCAGTTTCAGCAACAACAGCTCCAAACATTAGTAGAGGCAGGAAAAGCACCTAAGGGGTATCATATACCATCTATAGAGGAGCTTGGTGCCGCATTGCCCTATGTGACAGAAAAATGTTATGCCGATTGGCAGGTAAAGAAAAAAGATCTTGAGGGCAGAAACCTTGGCTTTACTGATAGCAAAAGCCCTGAAGGTCCTTCGCTTGACGGTTATTTCAAGGAGTGGCTTCAGCTTAAAGACTTGCAAGGATTCTCCGCACCGTCCTTATATAATAGTATATACAAGACGGTGGTTAATGGAAATAGTAAGGTGATATATGGCATACGCTTTGAGCATGTCCGTAGCAAAGATAACAAAGACCTCACGGGCAATCGCTATCGCTGTGCTTATCGCTTCGTAATACACACAGAAGACAAAGATAAAGGGTGTAATGTAGATGGGCGTGGACGCAGACTTGCCATTACTGCACGGTGGATAGGTAACCTTCCTATAACCATTGACGAGATATCAAATCCTGAATATTGGAATAAAAACAACAGCAATGACGTTGTTCGCATACTTAATGATGACGGTAATAGTAAAGGATTGCAAATAATTGACGACGCTTGTTACTTTTCTGCATCAAAAGTTTTTAGCGATGCTTATGACCCAGGCAATTCTTACAGAGTGTTCTTTTGCCGCTATTTTCACCCTAATGGGTTTTATCGTGGACGTATGTTTAATCCTAAAGAGCAAAAAAAAGGTTCTATCCGTTGTTTTGCTAACTGGTCTCTTAGCGAAAAAGACCCCATTGCGCCACGTCAGCAACGCATTACAGGGGCGCACAATGAGGAATATTATAAATAAAGGTCAGTGCCTTCCGTTTTGGCAAGATAACATTATAATAGCACAGGTTATGCTCTAAGCATTGCTTATGTAAAAGGCTTATTATCAGATTGTTGACTTTGCATAAGGAGCGGCTTTGCAAAAGGTGATGTTTTATAGCAGAAAAGATGATGTTTAGGGTTGCAACTAATCCTTGAAAAGGAAGAAAAATCGAAGTTGGTGTAAACTGACTGATAATGAGGAAGAAACGAAACGATTTGCGTAGAAGTGCTCTTTTCAAAAAGGGCAGGAATATGCAGATTTAGGCAGAAGTTCAGTTACCAAAGCATTACCTGATTTTGAGATAGGTAACGATGAAGTAATGTTCGGTAACTGAATTATTTTCGCTCGTGTGGCTGTTGCTGCGGTCGGCAGTTTTCTGCATAAGTGAGGAACGCTTTAATTCGGGTAACTTTGCCCATAAAAATTAAAGCGTATGAAACAAGAGAAAATGAAGGTGTTGCTCTACCTCAAAAAGAGCGGTCTTGACAAGTCGGGCAAGGCTCCCATCATGGGGCGTATTACACTTGGAAGGAGTATTGCACAGTTCAGTTGTAAACTCTCCTGCAACCCCGACTTGTGGAATCCACGAGAGAGCAGAATGGATGGTAAGAGTCGTGAGGCGGTGGAGATAAACGGTAAATTGGAAAATCTGCTGTTGTCTGTTCAGTCGGCTTATCAATCTCTGCTATCCAAAGGTTGCCTATTTGATGCAGCCGATGTGAAAGAGCTGTTCCAAGGGAGCGTACAGACACGATGCATGCTCATTGAAAGGCTGGATATGCTCATTAAGGAGAAGGAAAGCCATGTTGGTATAGACATCAAGGAAGGAGCCATACACGGCTATCACTCTACCCGAATTCATTTGCAGAAGTTTATTCAACGGAAATACAAGGTGACAGACTTGGCTTTCTCACAGCTCACAGAGAACTTTATCTATGAGTTTGGGCAGTATTTCTTAGGTGAGTGCGGTTTTCAAGAAAGCACATTCTATAATGCAGCCACGCATTTGAAGACGGTATGCAGGTTGGCTTACCGTGAGGGATTGGCTGATGTACTTCTATTTGACAAAGCCAAAATTAGCAAGGGCGACAAGAGACTGCCCAAAGCACTTGACAGAGGGGCATTTGAGAAGTTAAAGACTCTTCAATTTGAGGACTTGGAGGAGGAAATGGAAACGGCAAGGGATATTTTCCTCTTTGCCTGTTATACAGGTGCTGCATATTGCGATTTGATGGAACTGAACAAGTCCCATCTTGTGCGTGATGATGAGGGTTGCCTTTGGCTGAAGTTCAACCGTCAGAAGACAGGTGTGCCTTGTCGTGTCAAACTGCTGCCCGAAGCCATACGGCTGATGGAGAAGCTCCACAGCGATGAAAGGGAAACATTGCTCCCTTTCATGGGATATGCCACTTACCAATCTTATTTGAAAGCCCTGCGGCTTCGTGCAGGCATCTCGTTTCCTTTTACCACACATACGGCAAGGCACACCTTTGCCACATTCATCACGCTTGAACAGGGTGTACCTATTGAGACCGTGAGTAAGATGCTGGGACATTCCAACGTGAGCATGACCGAGCGTTATGCAAAGGTAACGCCACAGAAACTCTTTGAGGAATTCGACCGTTTCCTTTCTTTCACCGAAGAGATGCAGTTGGCTATCTAATCCTTATTAAGTCATTTGATTTCTTATCTATTCATTTAATTAACTTCAAACCACCAAGACAATGAGAAGTACATTCAAGATACTGTTCTATATCAACAGACAGAAAACAAGGGCAGACGGCAACACCGCCATTCTCTGCCGTATCACCATAGACGGAAAGAGCACCGCCATTACCACAGGAGAAGAGTGTAAAGTCTCCGAGTGGAACTCCAAACAGGGTTTGACAACCAATAGGAAGACCAACCAAAGAATCAATGAGTTCAGGGAATTGATAGAAAAAACCTATCGGGACATACTGACGATGGAAGGAGTGGTAAGTGTGGAACTTATCAAGAACAGTTTGCAAGGCATTGCCACCAATCCCACCACGCTCCTTGCAATGAGCAAGGCGGAACTGCAAGCCGTCAAGGAAAGCGTTGGAAAGTCAAGGGCAGAGGGGACTTATCTGAACCTTTACTATTCTGATAAAAATCTCCGAGATTTTATCGAAAACAAAGGAGTACAAGACATATCTATCGTCACCATTACGGAGAGTTTGTTCGAGGAATACCGTTTCTTCCTGAAAAAGCGTGGACTGAAAGCATCGACTGTCAATACCAATCTATGTTGGCTGAGCCGACTGATGTTTCGTGCGGTGAGCAGCAGGATTATCCGCTGCAATTCCTTTGAGAACGCCAAGTATGAGAAGGAGGAAAAGAAGATACGCTTCTTGCAAAAGGGCGATGTAATGAAACTCATGGCAATGACGATGAACGACAGAGAATCGGAATTGGCTCGGCTGATGTTCGTCTTCTCCTGCTTCACAGGTATGGCTATCGCTGATATGGAAACGTTGCAATATAGGCATATCCAAACGGCAGCGGATGGACAGAGGTATATCCGCAAAGAGAGACAGAAGACAAAGGTCGAGTTCATCGTACCACTGCATCCCGTAGCTGAAGCCATCATCAGCCATTGCAGGAACGAGCAGGCAAGAAACGAAGAACAGCAGACGGTGAAAGAAAAAGGCGACAGCCTTGTCTTTCAACCTCATTGCAGCCGTAGCGTGATGGGCAAGAACCTGAGCATCGTGGGTAAGGCTTGCGGTATCCGTCAAAGACTTTCGTACCACATGGCAAGACATACGTTTGGTACGATGTGTCTAAGCGCAGGTATTCCTATTGAGAGCATAGCCAAGATGATGGGGCATACCTCCATATCAAGCACGCAGATTTATGCGCAGGTAACGGACAACAAGATTTCAAAGGATATGGACAGGCTTATAGCCAAACAATCGGCAAATGAGAAAGAAATAGCGGAGAGAGAGACTTGTGAATCTTCGGATATTGTAACCTGTAAAATGGAAGAAACGGCATGAATACGAACTATAAACAAAGGACAATGACTAGCACGGAGAATCATCGTAGCTATTTTGATTGGGGCTGCAATATGCAGGTCATTCGCAAGGGAAATGGAGGGATAGCCATGACAGAGAGTGAACTTGTGAGGTTCTTCGGGGTAACATGGAGGAAACTCAACCATAGGATGCAAACGATAATAAAATCCTCCAACCTATATCTCGATGAGAGGATTGCAGGTGAGGAAGATATTTATGCAAACGAACAACTAAAAGGTTATGCTCCGCTCTATCCGCTTCCTGTCATCATCGCCCTGTCTTTTCAGTTGGACAGCACGGAAGCCCATTTATTTAGAGAGTATCTCTGTGAGAGATTGCAGAAACCTGCATCCGTGATAACACCGATATTTCTGCTCGGTAACACGAATAACTAATGATTATTTCTTATCTTTCCTTTTTCTTTCACCGATTATATCTTACTACATTACTACAATAGGAGTTAAAGCGGTGAAAGAAAAAGGATTAACGTGTAGTAAAATACCCGAAACAATGGTACTACGCAGTAACTACAACTGCCCTTCTTCTTTCACCGCTTGATTACGATTAAAAAGGAAATTATATGATGTTTGTTATTTGCCTGACAATCCTCTGAAGTATGCTTTCATTGCTTACAAGTATAGATGCGGTGCCTGTCATTCCGCTGATGAGATTATACTTGCAATCTGTTATCCTTACCTGTGCCGTGAACACGTTGCCTTCTGCCGTTTGTAAGGGTATATGCGATGTGGCTGTTATTACACCATTTGCAACTCCGTAGGTTTCTGCATCGTAACCCTCAAATTCGATGTTTACCGTCATTCCTCTCGCTAACGTATTTACGTATTTATAGGGAACGGCGATTGTGCCTTGACGGGCATTTGTCATCTGTACCTTTGCACTGATGGTTTCAGGATAAGGTATAAAGTATGCACCTGCCAGTAGTCCTAATATTACAATAGTGATAATCATGATGCCATAGCGTACAATTTTTGACGGTATCTCGCCAATGATGTGCCTTACCTTCTCGCTGCGGAGTTCTATCTTGTCGTCTACCATAGTTGTTTTTCCTTTACGTTAGTTTCCTAACTCCAATTGATTCTTTACAAGATTGTAGTATGCACCACGCTTTGCCGTGAGTTCTTCGTGGTTGCCAATCTCGACCACCTTGCCTTTATCCAGTACCACTATTTGGTCAGCATTCTTCACCGTGCTTAGTCGGTGTGCTACGATAACTACCGTCTTGCCTTTGTAGAACTCATCCAGATGCTCCACAATCATGCGCTCGTTATTGGCATCGAGCGAGTTGGTGGCTTCATCAAGGAAAATATAATCGGGGTTCTTGTATACAGCTCTTGCTATCAAGATACGCTGTTTCTGTCCTTGACTCAAGCCAACGCCATCGCGACCAATCTTAGTGTTGTATTTTAAGGGAAGTCCCATTACATAGTCATGAATACAAGCTATTTCGGCTGCCCTTTGCAATCGCTCCTTGTCAATCTCACCATCATCTACGGCTATATTCCTTGCTATACTCTCGGAGAATATCACACCGTCTTGCATCACCACGCCACACTGTCTGCGCCACCACTTCTTATTTAGCGTATTTACACCTGTTCCGCCTATGGTGATTTGTCCTCCCAATACGGGATAATAGCCCAACATCAGTTTGATGAGGGTGGTCTTTCCGCTACCCGACGCTCCGACAATGGCAGTTACCTTACCTTTGGGGATTGTGAGGCTTACATCATCAATGATGGTTTTCAATGCGTGAGAATCGTACTTGAAGTTTACGGCTTCAAGGTCTATGCCTTGATTTTTTTCTTTCACTGCCATTTCCAATCCTTGCTTTCCGTTCTCATCATCCATGCGGTGGATTTCATTGATACGCTCAAGACTTATCTTCACATCCTGCACCGAATAGAAGAAACTCATCAACTGCTCGACAGGTGAGTTGAGTTGCCCAATGATATACTGCACGGCAAGCATCATACCCAGCGTGAGCTGTCCGTGAATGACGGCTGTGGCTGCCACCACGGTGATTACGATGTTTTTCAGTTCGTTGATGAATATGCTACCAGCCTCTTGTGTCTGTTGGAGTTTAAGGGATTTCATCTGCACTCCAAAGAGGTCTGCCTGCACGTCCTCCCATTCCCAACGACGACGTTGTTCACAATCTTGGAGTTTTATCTCCTGCATAGAGGTGATAAACTCGTAGGTCTTGTTGTTGTTGATGGCTTGCTGCTCGAAGAGTTCGTAATCAAGTACTTTTCTGCGCCTGAGGAAGAGTGCAAGCCAACCGCCATAGAGCAGACTACCGAGCATGAAGATGGTAAAGACAAGCCAATTATAGGATAGCAGCACGATGCTGAACACCACAAAGGTAAAGAGGGAGAACACGATGCTAAGTGTCTTTTGAGTTAAGAACGTGTTCACCCTACTATGGTCACCCATACGCTGCATAAGGTCGCCCATCAGTTTAGTGTCGAAGAACGACATCGGCAGTTTGAGCAGCTTGATGAAGAAGTCACTCACAAGAGAAATATTGATCCGCATAGAGATATGCAGTAAGAGCCAACGACGGATAAAATCAATGGCAGTACGGCTCATGGTAAGGACAAGTTGTCCCAAGAGTATTAACCAAATAAAACCGATGTTCTGGTTTTTGATTCCCACATCCACAATTGATTGCGTGAGGAAAGGCAGGATAAGTTGCAGCAGACTGCCCACAAGTAAGCCTAAGACTATCTGCCCAAAGTGCTTTCCGTATTTTTTGACATAACCGAAAAGAAACTTGAGTGAGCGTTCTTCTTTCAGCTTGGATTCTTCTTTAATATTATTGTTATCAAGTAACTGAGTAGTACTGCAAAGCATAGCGATTCCTTGCTCTTTATCTTTCAATCTTGTACTAATCCAATGACTCTTAAATTCCTCTAAATTATATTTAATTAATCCTTTACTAGGATCTGCTATATAAAATCTCTTGTCTCTTCTTATTTTATATAGTATTACAAAATGATTCTGATTCCAATGGAGAATACAAGGTAACGGATATTTGGATAAATTGGTAATATCTATCTGGGTACAAATCGTATCAAAGCCTAGGTAATTTGCAGCTTTACTTAGTCCCAATAAAGAAATTCCTTCTGTAGTTGGCGTACATAGTTTTTCTAAAAAAGATAAAGAGTATCTTTTTCCATAATATTCGCATATCATTTGTAAGCATGTAATACCACATTGCATAGAATCGTATTGATGTAAGAAACGAATATGTTTCATTAAACTGTGAGCTTTAGCATTAATATTTCAATAATAGTCAAAAATAAAACTGGACGTTAGATATTCGATATTGTTAAAATACAGTTTTCTATCATCCGGTAAATAATTCTTTCTACATATCTTAAATTAGCTTCATACTCTTCTTTACCATATTTGTTTTGTGATAGTGCACAAACATTATCTATTATATCGGAGGCTGTTGCTGTATGCTCCTGTAGGAGATAGTCTATAATAGTTTCAACCGTTCCACGAGCAACTACTTCATAAACTGTTTGACGAAAAGCATCTGGTATAGTTACAACTTTATACATTTTATTTTCAATTTTTTGATTTTTTGTAATATACATCAATGTTTCTGATGATATATCTGTCAAGCTAATAAAAGGATTTAAAATAAACTGACAATTACTCTCATATAATCTCTCATTTTCCCAAAAGCTATTAATGCAAGTATACTGCTTTTTAAAAAATTCCTTCTTATTATCTTCTAGTTGTTTCTCAACTTTGATGCACGTGTTGTCCAGTTTCTTAATTTCGGTATAGATTCTTTCTTTCATTATTTTTCCTATATCATAATTTTTAGAAACTTTAAAACTACGTGACCTTTCTAATATTTCGTTGGAAGTCCTGTAATGATGGATATAAGGAGTATCTATAAAATTCAGATAATTAGATATTGGGATACCGCCATGCTGGATATATGTATTGATTATATGATGATGTAAAGCAGGATCTATTTTTTCTAGAAGCCTTGATGCAAAAATTTGTGCATCATTTCTTTTTTTTATATTTCCAAGCATATGACAATAGCCGTGTTTTTTCAAACACGACATATCAAGATTCATCCAATCAAACAAAGTACTTAATTTTTCACCTTCAGTGCAGTAGCTTATAGTTTTATTATATTTTTGAGCTAGGCAATAAAAGAAAAGTTGCTCGTAAACAGAATTTATAAAACCGTCATGATTAAGTTTCAAAATCCTATCATTGTTATATATAAATCTATATGCTTGTTCTGTGTAGTATTGAATGAATTTCACATCATTTCCTCCGAGTACGCCTGCATTAGCCACACTAATAATCTTATTTTTAAGCTCTATATCTGCAAAATTGGGAATTTTTCCTCCAACTTGTATGAAACGATCTATGCACTTACGATTATACAATTGATCGTCATACTCAATATTTTGTGCGAATAAGTCTGCTTTCCAAAAGGAATCTGGTAAGCTGTCATACAACAAAAAATCACAATCTACATGTAAAAATGGTTCATGCTGTTCACTGTATGTATATAATTTTGGCAAAGCCCATAATTCATAGCCAGAATACCCTTCCATAATATTCGGAATTGTTACTATCTGATCATAAGGAATACACAATTCTTCAACAACTTTTTTAGCTGTGGAATTGCAATACAGCGTAACATGACCATAATGCTGCTTTAGTAAAAGGCAACTAATAGCCATAGTTATCCAATGAAATTCAGGTGAGAGAAATCCTGCTTTATCGAACATAGGATCTTCATCTGTGGAGAAACTGTAATATGTCTGTAAAAACCTCATGTATGCAATAATATTAATAAAACAAAATCTTTTTCTAAAAATACCTTTAAGCTACTAACAAAAACCTTAATTTTAGGTTGTATAAGTATTAAACCTTCTGAGTGTATATGACTATATAATTAGTACACTTAAAATACATTAGTGTAGCATTATGCTCATGCCACCAAAGTATTAATTATAAAGTATGCACTATGTTTTGTTATTTTATGGTGTCATATAATTAATACATTATCAAATAATCCCTTGCGAATACTTGTAATTAAATATTCTTGTTGAAAGGGATTCAAGTCTGTTATTATTTCGTTTAACCGAATAGGCTTCCTAAATATTTTAAGTAGATTTGTCATAACAGAGTCGTATTTTATATACACATTCTGCGCAAGATATGTATTGTATGTTTTTAGATATCCCTCCTGTTTGCATTCCTTTTTATCAGGTAATGTTGAAACTTTTTTATTACTTATGAATTTAACATCAGGAGAAATTGAAATTATAGAGTTTAATAAGTCTCCATTAGATATTTTTTCATATTCTATTGCTCTTTTCTCATACTCACTATTTGCAATACCTTTTAGTGTGATTTTTTGACAAATATCATTTTTATGGCATACATAGAGTATTCGGTCAAAATACTCTGGATACTTCCTATACATTTGCCTAATGATATAGCTATTACAGCGTGGATGACTTTTGTAATTCATTATGTGAATATAAGGATGATTGTTAGCTTCCACTACTTGGTCAGGGACTGTTCCCCAAGGCATAACAAAATCCTTAACAACACCCTTAATAAATGTTTCAACCTTGATTCTTTTTGTATGTGCTAAGGCATAAAAAATCCATTGTTCAAAAACAACATTATAAAGAAACTTCTTGTCTGACTTTCTTATACTATTAGCATTGCTTGATAAAAAATCTTTAACATATTCAATGTACTCTTTCCAAAAGAACACATTATTACCACCCAATACCCCTGCATTATATGAATGTATATTATTTTCACCGAAACATACTCTCATGTAATCAGGAATTATCGCATTGCATGATTTCAAATGGTTTAGTACTAACATGTAGAAATTTGAATCGTTTTCTTCATGCTGGGCTACTAAGTCTGCTGTTAATAAGCGCTTCTTGAGCGCTTCCTTGCAAAACACATCACAGTCTATATGCAAAAAGGGAGCATTTTGCATACTATATGTTTGAATTTTAGGGTAACAGTAAAAATCCCTATACTCATTCTTGATGTCATCCAATATGAAGTATGTATCATATGGCAATAGAAACAAATCTTTAAATATATGTTTTAACTCAAAATTTGTATACATACAAAGGGGTATTTGTGGGTTATACTCTTTTAAGAGTAATCCACTCAATGCTATTGATAGCCAATTGACTAGTGGAGATAAATAACCTCCGCAAAAGTTCAGTCCATAACTTCTTAACTGACTATATGTTTGAATTATATGCATTATGTTATTATTTTATATGGTTAAGTCTGTATATAGCATTTATTAGCATGCGATCCTCTATATTATATATAAACATAGGGCATCTAGGTTCTTTCTCATATAATGCAAGTGGACATAATCCTCCACATAAAGGATAATACTTACAATCTTTACACTGTTTAATCTGACCACTTAACAACATGTGGGGAATGGTCGCTAAGGCACTATTTTTGCGCTTATTACCTCGGTTATGTATATTGCCCAAATGCAATGGACCTCCTAAATATCTTGTAGAATAGGCTGTCTCCGAACAGTCGTAAATATTACCATAAGCATCATACATTAAGGACTCTTTCATTGTCCCAATACATATATAAGGCCCACTTCTGTGCGGAAGAATCTCTGTTCTAAAACCATGCGTTAGCATATAAAGTATATACTCTGTAGACTTTTTCCCAATTATCTTCCATGTCTTGGCATCACCAGCACCATTGTTTGCCCATGAAACAACACATGCACAATAAAAACGAATTTTATCCTGCATCCCATCATTGTACAGTTTATGTAAAAGTGGAATAACACCATCTATATTACTTTGATCAATATTACATCGAATGGTTATCATGCATTTAGTCTTATCATAGTATGGGCTTGAGACTATAGACTTTAAATTGTTGTATAATTTAACAAAAGTTCCTTTACCGCTACACGTGAAACGGTGCTTGTCATGGAATTCCTTATCTCCATCTATTGTTATTTCTATCCTCCTGCAATTAAATTGTTCCTTTAACTCTCTATATACATCTGGCGTGAGTATATAGCCATTTGTAGTTATATGAGATAGATTTTTAATCTTATGCTTATTTGTCAGAATTTTTATATGCTTATTGATTATACGCATTTTATCTAAGGCGCATAACGGTTCTCCTCCAAACCATCCTATTTCCATGTCCTGATAATCATGTGCAGATAATTTAATATCAATCTGTTTGATGAGACATTCTATGGTATCTATACTGATTTCTGCATGGTTGTGCTCTTGACCACAATAGTTACAAGCAAATTGACATTTATCAGTTGGTTGAATGGACATATATAGGTGCTCACTATGGTACTGTCTTTGCTTCTTTAAAATCTTTTGGTTTTCTATGTTTATTGATCTAAACTCGTCTTCTTCCTTTGGAACAAGCACCTTTGCTTTAATTAATAACTCCATTGTATTTTTGTCTATATGCCTAAAATCTTCATTGATGACAGAATTATAGGTGTTAGCTGATACAAAAATGTTTTTTGCTGTTCTTCCAGAAAAGAAGAGACCTAATTGATGTCTCTTAATGTGATATAAATTCTTAAATAAATATGCTGAGAGTTTAAGTTTATTTTCCATTTTCTATGTTATAATATTAGAAAAAAGGGAATGCTATTGTCGGAGTAAAACTCACGCTCCAGAGTTAGCATCCCCTAATACTCATTTTGTAACTGTCTTAGTGACAATTACCGAATGAACAGTTACCATAGTAACCCCATTCTGCTCCTCCGTATAATTCGTCGGCCTGCTCTTCGTTCAAAATAATGCAATCTTGATCGATTTCTTTCAACATGGACTCATCAAGGAGCTTTTTTAAATTAATTTCTGCCATAAGGCTAAAAGTATTTAATAACGTCTACTCTTTTAAAGATTTTCGACATCCTCTTTATCTGTACGTGAATTTATATTTATCTGCTACTTCGTTGTTGGCACAATACCTGCATCAGTATCAGAGTTATGAATACGTTGGTTCACCTCAGAACCGTGCTTTCCAAAGTTCAGGTTGAAATGAAAGTCTATGCCAAAAACCTTACATAGATTTTTCGACCATACCATTTGATTATAAGGAGCAAGATGGGAAAGATTTTCTACAGACATTTCATAACGTGAACTGAAGATGTTCTGCAACTGGAGTTCTACACCCCATTTTTCTCTATTGTACCCAAAAACTATACTATGTGATTTCTCATCTTTGTTAAGTGTCTCCCCCCACAGTCTATGAAAACTTGTCTCAAGATTGGCGCCTACATACCAATTCTTGTACATTCCCATTAAGTTGGCACGCAAGCCCCAGTTAGTATGTGTATGCGTATAGGTATTGCCATTGCTGATATAGCGATTGACAAATGGGGTAAATTGGATGGACATATAATCCCTCCAAGGTTGTACTTTTAGGTTTATTTGAGAGTTCAGACGATGGAAGCCTCTTTGATTGGCATAACTCCTAACATAGAAGCCATTCGAATAGGTTGTTTCTTCCATATATGGTTTATCATCATAGCTATAACGAGTAAACCATTCTGCACTAATATATTTTGTTCCTACGCTAATTGATAGTTCATTAGAGAAAAATCTGACCGCCTGTAGATTTGGATTTCCACGGCGTATTTGGTAAATGTCTATGTGTTGTTCAACATCGCTTAATTCGGCAAGTGAGGGTGCGTAGCCTCCCATGTAGGCTTTGTAGCGTATTGACAGATAATTGTTGAAACGGTACCCCAGCTGAATAGTTGGACGAAATATATATTTTACCTGTTTGGCATTTCCTTGGCTAACATAGGTTCTCATAGCACCTACACCTACCATATAATCCAGTTTTCCTAACTTTGAAGCCCATTCTCCAAAACCATAACTCTCACCTGTATTCATCTTTACGCTTGAGGATGTGTTTCCATCATATGCGTTTTTTGTGTACATCTGCTGATGTCGCAGACCGAATGACAACCGCGAATCCTTGATTTTCTGCTCGTAAATAACTTCAGCTATGGTCGAATATTTATTGCCATTGACATGGGAAGTTATTTCCTGCACAGCATTCCCCAGAGATTGGCGATATAAACGGTCGTTTTTAGTATTGATATATGTTCCTATCAGGTCAAAGAACAGATGCCGATCCTTGGTAAACTCATGCTGATAATAAATATCTAACGATGGATTGTTGCTCCTTGACTTGGTGCGGTCCTTGATATCGAATGTATTGCTATCCTGAATAAGTTTGGAATTTCTATCAGATACCGCATGAGGCGTATTGTTATATAAATCACGAAAAGTAACACTCAATATGTTTCCGCTATTTATGTAATCGTATCCTATGGATAGATTGATGTTGTCATATCGTGCCTTTGTCTTTTGCCCTATCTCATAGTTACTGATACTGGGGGTCGTTGCATGGAAAGCCTCCATGTTTTCACGTAACCAGTTTACATCACGTCGATTCCAGTTTACAGATGCCTTGAAGTTTGACTTACCTACATGATAATTACCCGATAACTGATAATCTCCTATACCTAAGGGATTGATAGTGTTCATAAACTCTCCGGAGATGCTTCCACCATTCTTCTTTTCTTTTAAGATAATGTCAATTACGGCAGCTACATTTCCGTATCTTAGACCAGGATTATCATGATATTCTATTCTCAATACGTCTGCCGGCAAGAGAGCCTTCACCTCCTGTATCTCTGCCTTTACACCATTAATACGTAACTCTACGGCATCCCCCATAGTGGTAGTCACCTTACTGTCAAGCGTATTTACAGAGATTCGTGAAAGCTGAAGATGCTGCAACAAACTTAAACCATTGCTTGATGTTTTTTGCTGAAGCAGATTAGGGATAATTATTTGGCGGTCAGCTTTTTGTATTACGTTGTTGGCGATCACTGTAACGTCATTAAGCTGCTTACTTTCTGGTTCCAACATGATTGTACCCACCGAAAGGTGCTTAGAAATGTTTTGGCATTTAATTTCCTGCGTAGAATACCCAACAAAAGATATCCTTATTCTATAGTTCTCTCCTTCATGCGTATTCAGTTCAAAGCCGCCATTCATATCAGTTACTACTCCACTAATCATCTTATTTTCGCTTTCACGAAACAACGAAACCGTTGCAGCTGGTAATGGTTGCTTGTTTTCATCTACGACCGTTCCCGTAGTTTGTGCAGCAAGAATACCATAGCAGCCAGACATGAGCAACGTGAGAATTTTCTTTTTCATAAACATTATATTATTTATTATATGTATTGTCTTATTATAATTTTGGAGTCAACATCATGATATGCCGACAACTTTTCTTGTCTTTCGATGTTGCAAATGTATTGGTTTCTCCAAATTATATCGTTACACTTTTGTGTAATTCTGAATTTGTTGTCTGAAATATTACACAAAAGTGTAATCATGCAGCCTTGCAAAGTTCACCATACTTTGAAAAGAACCCCATTATACCTCTCTTACTGGAACATACAGGAACAGTTTCCGATGTCAGGTAATCTATGGATTTCCCTATTTGACGTGTGCCAAATCCCAAGCCCTTCATTACTTTCAATAGTTTGCTGTCAATCTCTGCTATCATATAGCTGTACTTGTCCTCTACTATCGGTTTTACTGCCAATGCCATTAGCCGCTTGAACAATGTCAATGTGGATATTCCCGAATCCTTTGCAACGGCAAAGCGCCCGATATGCCAAAAACTATATTTACTTTCCCCGTGAATAGCATTCAGTGGATTTATTCCGTATATTTTTTCAATAGGAAGAGTCTTGTGTTTATCCCAATGGAAACTCCTGATGCAGCCAATTATATTCCCAAAGGCATCCCTTGCAATATAAATATGAGATTTGTTATCATACAGATATTCCTCTTCTTCAAGCACTGATTTGATATCTTCATTTACTTCTTTCTCTGTAAATGAAGATAAGTGATGGGAGTAATTTTCCTTGACCACAAACTGTGCTATTTCCAACAGACTCGTTTTGTCTGCCATGAAGATAGCGTAGTCCTTAAATGTTGCAATCTGTTTTTCCATAATGCTTTTTGTTTCTTGATTTATATGGCAAAAATACTTCTTATGCAAATATCACCTATTACACTTTTGTGTAAATCTTCATTTCTCTCTTTGTTTTTTACACTTTTGTGTAATCTTTTTGCGGTATTTCGCATTAAAAATGTACTTTTGTAGTGAAATATATCAGAGAATCTTAGCACGTTTAGCATATATGACAGACATAAAAGATTTCTTTATAGCATCGAACACCGTGCGTAATGCACCAGATTACGATTCAAATGTATTGTCAACATTGATTCATACAGTAGAGTCCTTTGCACGTGTAACCTATCAGAGCATTTATTTGATAGACTATTATAAGCAGGAGTTTCTTTATGTATCAGATAATCCTTTGTTTCTTTGTGGTCATACAGCAAAGGAGGTGAAGGAATTGGGGTATAGTTTTTATTTGAAATATGTACCAGAGGAAGAACTAAAAATGCTTGTTGAGCTGAATAAAAGTGGGTTTAAGTTCTTTGATACTTTCGACAATGTTGATAAATACCAATGTTCCATGTCATATCATTTTCATCTGAAGAGTGGAACAAAAAGTAAGTTGATTAATCACCAGCTTACTCCCATTCTATTGACAGATGAAGGCAAGATATGGATTGGTATGTGTGTCGTATCACTATCTTCACATAAAACAGTGGGACATGTAGAGTTTCACAAAAAGGGTAATCTTAACTATTGGAAATATTCTTTCGAAGGGCATCGGTGGAAAGAACGTGATGGAATATCACTCAAAGAAGAAGAACTTGAAGTGCTACGGTTATCAGCAGCAGGGCTTACCATGACGGAAATTGCGAACAGAATGTGCCGCTCGTTAGATTCTATCAAAACCTATAAACGCCACGCCTTTGACAAATTAGGCGTGACGAATATCACCGAAGCTATTTCAAGAGCTACCTTAAACAAACTCTTCTGAAAAAATAACTTACGGCAAAAGCGAAGAGAGATAGAATTTAGGAAAATAGTTCACAGGTTTTCCTGTAGCAAGATTGTACATTGCCGTTGTACACAAGCCTGCTGCAATCCATGATGCTATGGACAGTTGTGGAGGTGGAAGCATTTCGCTTTCCTTTTTATATTGGGTTACAATTTTGTCTAACCACTCTTTAGGTTGATTCCAAAAAGCCCCGTGTCCAGTAACATACTCAGCTACCTTTAATTCAAATCCCTTTGGCTCTTCAGTCAGTTCAGATAAAGAATGCCCCAATGGGTCTACAACCGTAACAAAGCCAGCCCAACCAAAGTTGTATGGGTGCAGTACTGGGATTTTTCTTTCTTTGCAAATTTCATCAAAGACGAATGGAGTTTTATCCTTAAAGTCCAATGCATTGATGGCTACATTATGCCCATTCAGCATCTCTTCGATGTTATCAGGGTTAAGGAACTCTGTATGGTAATCTATCTGTGCATCAGGATTGATGCTTAGCAAACGCTCAGCCAAGCACTCAGCCTTGTATCTGCCAATATCATTCTCTGTATAGTTCTGCCTGTTCAGGTTGCTTTGCTCTACCTTATCGCCATCAACAATGGTAATATGCTCGAAGCCAAACCGCAAGGCACATTCTGCCACAATGCTGCCGATACCTGCACCACCAAGGAATATCTTATAATCCTTTATCACACTTTGCTCTTTCTCACTCATATAGAGCCTGTTTCTGCTGTATCTTTCTTCCATAATGAAACAATTATTTTAGGCAAAAGTAGATGTAATAAAGCATATATACATTACACAAAAGTGTAATAATCAATCACATTGTTGATTATTTTAGATTTTATAACATATTCAGAAGAGAACATGTTTGCTACTCCTTATAGTTATCCTCCAACAACCTTTCCAAATCCGACTCCTTATAGAGTATCTTCCCTGCAAACTGAGTGTAGGGGATAATTCCCCTATCCCGATAGTCCTGCAAGGTGCGAGGACTGATATACAGCCTCTCGCATACTTCTTTACCTGTGAGGAAATGTTCTCCACCAAACAGCGGTTTGTGGGTCTGTGCTACTTCCTTTATCCTTCTACTTACACTGCTGATAGCGGACAGCACCACCTGCATATCGTCAGCCTCCGTGTTTAAGTCCCTTACCTGTTCCATCGTTCTCTTGTCTTATTTCTCGTTCTTTTATTTGTCTGTTTTTGATTTCTCCGATTTTGTCTGTAACAGCCATTCTACATCCTCACGCTTGTAGTAGCACTTATGCCCGATTTGGGCAAAGGGCAAGACACCCGTATCACGATAGTGCTGTAAGGTACGCTTGCTGATGTTGAGCAGCCTGCACACATCCCCGTTGTGCAGCCAATCGGTATGCCTGCTTTGTTCCCCGAATGCCTTGTGGCATGTCTCGGCAAGGCTGAGTATCTCGTTCCTCAGCTTTGCCCAGTTTGAATCCGTAATGATAAAATATCCCATAATTTTATTGTTGTTTTGTTTGTAATTCCTTTTTGTATTGCGCCTTAATGCACGTTTCTGTCTGCAAAAGTATGATGTGTTTGCCATACTTCAAAGCACGAGAGAGCAGCAAGGAAATACAGGGAAAAACAAGGAAAAGACAAAGGGATTGTCGCTCTCTTTCTTTGCCTCCATACTCCATTTTATCATATCCGTTTTATCTGACGCAATGCTATTCGGATTGGAGCAAATAAACACATTCCTTTCTTGCATCATTTCTATACTTGTCCTCTTGTTTGGGGCTTAAATCCATGCTTTCCGACAGTTTCCTACCTGAAATCCGTGAGAAATTCATTGCCAATGTGCGCAACATTATGCAAGCACTCTCCGAATGCTTGGCACTTTCCTGTTCTCTTCATAACTTCACTCTTTGAAACCAAACCAATCATATAATGAAGAAGAATGCAGATAAAGGCAAATCTGAGGGCGGAAACAGCGAATTTCATACAAGAAGGAAGTTTTCCAAGAACTCGGAGATAGAAGCCTATCTCTCCTCTCGCTATGAGTTCAGATACAACACGGTATTGGGACGAACCGAATACCGCAGAATGAATAGCAGCGATTTCACAAAGGTGGGGCGCTATGAAATCAACACGCTCCGCAGGGAACTTGACAACGATGTGGGGATTATCACATCTTCCGACAACCTCTATTCAATTATCGAGAGCAGCTTCTCTCCACGTATCAATCCCATACAGGAGTATTTCAAGGGATTGCCATTGGTGGATGTAAGCAGTAGTTCTCCCTTTTCATTGAAAGCGATTCCCGATTTGGCAAGCTGCGTTGTTGTCCGTAATTCTAACAAATGGTTGCCGTATCTTACCAAATGGCTTGTGGCGGTGGTCGCCAATGCGATGGACGACCGTGAGTGCCGTAATCATACCTGCCTTGTGTTGACAGGTGAGCAGGGAAAGTTCAAGACCACGTTCCTTGATCTGCTCTGTCCCCCAGCACTGCACGGTTACAGTTACACAGGAAAAATATATCCGCAGGAGAAAGACACACTCACTTATATCGGTCAGAACCTTATCGTAAACATAGACGACCAGCTAAAAGCCCTCAATAAGCGGGATGAGAACGAACTGAAGAACCTCATTACCTGCCCGATGGTCAAATACCGTATGCCATACGACAAGTATGTGGAGGAACATCCCCACTTGGCAAGCTTTGTGGCATCGGTGAACGGCAACGATTTTCTTACCGACCCGACAGGCAGCAGACGGTTCCTGCCCTTTGAAGTGCTTTCCATAGATATTGAGAGAGCAAAAGCTATCTCGATGGACAATATCTATGCGGAAGCTAAAGCCTTGTTGAATATGGGCTTCCGCTATTGGTTTGATGATGATGAGATTGCCGAACTATACAGAGAGAGTGAGGACTTTCAAGTACAAACTGCAGAGATGGAGCTTTTGTTGCGTTGTTTTGAAAAGCCAACGGAGGATGAAAGATATTCGTTAATGACCACTACGGAGATACTTACCTATCTGGGTATTTATACCCACCAGCCACTTGTTGCCAAGCGGATGGGCGAAGCCTTGAAGAAAGCAGGATACATAAAGGTGAGCAAACGAAGAAATGGTGGTAGCCCCATCTATGTCTACAAGATTAGGAAAATCTTGCCATGCCCGCTCCTTCACACTTGTAGTAGCCAAATGTAGTAGAATGTGTAGTATTGTCTTATACTACAAAGTAACACTGATTATCAATCACTTATCACAGAATAGTATGTAGTAAGAAGAAAGATGAAAAAGTTTGGAGGGGAAAAACTTTGGAAAAGGTAAAACCATAAACACAGACAAACATAAATAATTATCATTCAACCCATTAAAGTATCAAAACAATGAAAGAAGAAGATTTATCACGTATCAAACGATACCCCATCGTGGAGTATCTCGAAAGGAAAGGTATCAAACCTGTCCGCAAAACACCGACCTATGCCATGTACCGTTCACCGCTCAGGGAGGAAACGCATCCGAGTTTTAAGGTGGACACTGAGAAGAACCTTTGGATAGATTATGGCGAAGGTAGGGGCGGAAGCATCATCGACCTCTGTATGCGTATGGAGGGCTGCACGCTATCTGAAGCTATCCGCCATTTGGGGCAGAACGCTCCCGATAATGGCACATATAGTTCTCGTAATGGCTTCGCACCAAACAACACCCAGCCTGTAATGGCTGTAAATGGAGCAAGGAGACTGATAGAAATATCAGACACCCTACCACCACATTTTCAGGAGTACCTTACAAAGGTGCGTTGCATCAACTTGGAAAAGGCTATGCCATTCCTCAAATGTATCAGCTATGAGGTAAGGGGCAGGCGCTATCAAGCCATCGGCTTTACCAATCTCTCTAGCGGCTATGAGCTTCGGGACGACATGACGTTCAAGGGAACGATAGCCCCGAAGGACATTACTCCGATATTCACGGACAGAGCGGAGCCAGTATGTATCTTTGAAGGCTTCATGGACTTCCTCTCCTTCCTTTCAATGAAAGAAGAGATTACCAACCACTGCCTTGTGATGAACTCCGTGAGCAACGTGGCAAGGACTATCCGCTATTTGAATGACCGACACCTCACCCATATCCGTTCCTTCCTTGACAATGACGAAGCAGGACGGAGGGCTGTTCAAGATTTCATAAAGGCAGGCTTCCATGTTGAGGACATGAACATACATTACAAAGACTTCAAGGATCTCAACGAATATCATGTCAGCCGTGCCCGTGAGCAGCAGAAACGGAAAGCGCAGGAACAGACACACATATCAATTACAGGACAAAACAAGAAATCAAAACAAGTCAAACTTAAAATGAAATAGAAATGGAAAAGAAAACTATGATGAGCGACAAAGACCTTTCATGGTTCTTGGGCGTGGAAGATGAAGCAGAGGACGATTCTACTTCACAAGAAGCGACTGCGGTTCCTGAAAGAGAAAGACCAACAAACAAGCAGGACACAGAGAATACCATGCACTCCGACCCTGCACGGAACACTGAGAGTGCAACTGTTCAAAGACGTATCAGTGCCAAGATGAGAAAGAAAACACTCGAAGCCTACAAGCAAGCCTATCTTGTGCCGACCAAGTTAAACAACCGTAAGGCAGTCTATCTGAGTAGGGAAACACAGGAGCGTGCCGACTTCATTGTGCGTAGATTAGGCGACAGGGGCAGCAACCTTTCAAGCTTCGTTGAGAACATCGTTCGTCAGCATCTGGAGGAATATGGTGAGGACATAGAGAAATGGAGAAGACTGTAAGCCGTAAGAAAAGGTAGACGGTTTTCTGGAAAAAGGTCTACCCCTTCTTCAAAATAGGTCTACCTTTTCTTCTTCGGTTTAGTTCTCTGTGAGAATGCCACGAATGCAGTTAGTCATAGAATGCACGGCATTCGTTTTTAAGCTATAAAACGTTTTAAGCGTAAATGGTTTGTTCGGTAGCATTGCAAGACGTCAGTTTGTACCCACAAACTGCGCCCAGCTCCCCTCGTCAGACTATCGGGGAGATAAGACCGTAATCACTCCGTTCTCATCGGTCAGCATTCAAGAATTAAGAGACAATGAATCATCTATAATGATTAACTTTCAAAGAAGCATATATGAACAGATATAATAAAAAGACTGCCAAATGGCAGCAACAGAATAAGGAAGAGCAGAAGATGAACAAGACAGAGTTCATCAAGGTTAGATGCACCTTAGAGGAAAAGCAGCGTATCAAGTCAAAGGCGGAAAGTGCGGGGCGTAAGTTCTCCGATTACTGTCGTGAGATACTCCTAAATGGAGAGGTGGCAGCCGTTCCTAGGATGACCGACAATGAAATGGAAGCCATTTGTATACTTCAGCATACAGGACGGTTCTATGGGCAGATTTCCAACCTCATCAAGGTAAAGGATGAAAGGTGGGTACATATCACTAAGAACCTTTCGCTATGTGCCAAAGAAGCATTTAAGCGGTTTTACGACCCTCATTTTCGTGTGGATGATGAGATATATAAGGTCTTAAATATGACAAGAGATGATAGGAAAGTGTAAGGCAATAGCGCACGGCAGCAATGCGCTGGAGTATATTTTTCGGGAGGGCAAGCTTGGCAATCGGCTTGCCTTCCACAACCTTTGCAGCAGGGAACCGAAGGCTATCTACGAGGAAATGAAAGTGGTCAGCGATTACAACACACGATGCAGAAACAAGTTCCTCCGCATCGAAATCGGTATCGCACCACAAGACGAAAGAAAGCTACCTGTGTCAGAACTTATGGGAATAGCCCATTTGTTTGCCAAGCGAATGGGACTTGACAACCACCAATGGGTGGCGGTAACGCACAAGGACACCGACAACAGACATATTCACATTATTGCCAACCGTATCAGTCTGTACGGAGAGGTCTATGATACCACCTTTGTAAGCAACAAGGCAGCGAGGGTAGCGGAGGAAATAAGCAGGGAGAAAAACTTGACTATCGCAAAAGAAGTCAAGGCAGAAAGAAAACACCCAAAGGCAAAAGCCAATCCAACAAGAGAGCAGACAAAGCATCAAATACAGAATGTTTGCTATACCCTGCTTGAGAAGTATAAAGGAACAGGCATCACGGGACACTCCATGTTCCTCTATGAACTGAATAAGAACGGCATTTCCATAGAGCGTATGAAGAACAAGCAGGGCAAGGTCTATGGTTTGAAGTTCTCATTTGGCGGACAATCTTTCAAGGCATCGGAAGTGGGCAGGGAGTTTGGCTACCATTCCTTGCAAAAGAATTTCGAGGCAAGTCAGAAAGCCGAGACGAATGTATCTGCCCAAGTAATACGCAAATCGTCAGAGCATACAGATACTAAGGATGCTGGCTATCAACTCGTACCCCCAAGACTTTCATACAGCCCACGAGCAACGGAGGATACTCCACAAATCGCACAGGCTATAAGAGCGATGGCAGATACAGCTATCAGCGCAGCCGATGAATTGGTGGAGGGAGTAGGTGGAATGATTACGCCAATGACACATGGCGAGGACTATGCCGAGACCGCATGGCAACGTAAGCTCAGATACCAAGCCAATAGGAAAAAGAAAGGACGAAGGCTGTAGAAAATTTGAATAACAATACTTTCATTGTTGGCACATTATTTGCTAGTTGACAATAAGAATTTATTAACTATTAATACAAACAATATGGAAAGAACATACAATGTGCTGTTAACCTACGATATAGATAGCAGACATACCGAAGTTAGGAATACATTAATTGAAGAGTATGGTTTTAAGGATATAATCATAGGTAATAATGGCACGAGGTGTTATTTGCCGAATACCACATTACTAAAGAGAAATACCACCAAGGAGGATGTCCATAATATAATAAAGAACGTATGTAAGATGCTTAATGCAAATCTAAAAAGGACTATTTCCTCAGAATGTTCAAACTGGATAGCATTACAAGGTGAAAAGTTTTAGATTTGTAAGTAGAAACTATAAGTCCAACCACTTGTTTCATTCAAGCTGGTAAAATTATGTGTGTTTTTCATCAAGAACGCTTGTTATTCGGTAACAAAGTATTATCTTTGCAGATAGAATAACAAGCGTTCTTTGTTAGGTAGAAAACAGCAACTTGAAGTAGCTCGCTCGTTTCCAAATCGTTACCTGTTTAGTTATACCAACAAGGTAACTTCTTTATTTTCAATTAGATACAATTTTATAATTATATTAGGTTGCAAAAGGTGATGTTTTATAGGGTAAAACATCACCTTTTATAAATGTATGGTTGTGCTATGTTTTTTATAGAGGTTTTTATAAGATAAAAGTGTCTATTACTTTAGCCACTCCGTCTTCCTCGTTAGATAGTGTAATATAGTCCGCTTTACGGCGAATGTCTTCGTTAGCATTTGCCATAGCTACTCCCAGTCCAGCGTATTTTATCATGCTAAGGTCGTTATATCCATCGCCACAAGCTATTATTTCTTCCCTTTTAATGTTTGTGAGCTTTAGCAGTTTGGCTATAGAGAGAGCCTTATCTACATTTAGTGGTACGCATTCAAGGAAATAATCAGCCGACCTGTATATGCTCATCTTCCCTTCGAGCGTCTTTGATAGTTCTGTTTCTAATAGGTGTAGCGGTGTAGGGTCTCCCACGATAAGACATTTGTTAATGGGGTAGACTATCTGTTTTAGAAAGTTGGGATATAGGGTTATGGGTAGCTTGTTGATACGTGCTTCTTCTTTCACATATTTATCTTGTGTAGAAGTAGCAGCTATTTTTTCTCCCTGATATGTAAGTATGTTCATGTGATGTTCTATGGCTTTTTCATATAGCGTAGGAACAAGTTCTAATGGTAGTGTTTGCTCGAAGAGTGTGTTACCAGAGGCACAGTCTATTATCTTTGCTCCGTTAAAGGCAAGAATGTATCCGTGGTATTGTTTTAGTTGTAGCTCTTGTGCTAAGGGTGCGATGCCGTATGTAGGTCTGCCAGAAGCTAAAACGATGCGTATGCCTTGTTCTTGTGCGCGTATAAGTGCGTTTTTAGTTTTAGGGGTTATTACCTTATTGTTATTTGTTAGTGTGCCGTCTAAGTCGAGCACTATCATTTTATATTTTTTCTTCATTTTGTTTTTTGGAAATATTTTTTTGTGTGTTAAAATATTTTGCAAAGGTAATCTTTTTGTGTTGTATAAAGGTGTGTCTGTGTTTTTATGTTGTATAAATATGTATATAATATATGTGTTAAAGTTAGAAAAAAGCTATATTTAACGTTTATGATAGTTTTTTGTGTGCCTGTTGCTTTGGTTAAGCCAAAATAAAATATTACTTTTGTATCGACCAAACGGAATAATTCGTTTAATTTAAACATATAATAAAAGTTATGGTAGTAGATTACAAAAAATTAGGTCTTGTAAACACACGCGAGATGTTTAAAAAGGCTGTAGTTGGTGGTTATGCTATTCCAGCGTTCAACTTCAACAATCTTGAGCAGCTTCAGGCTATCGTTAAGGCTTCTTCAGAACTAAGATCCCCAGTTATCATTCAGGTATCTAAGGGTGCTCGTAAATATGCAAATGCTACATTGCTTCGCTATATGGCAGAGGGTGCAGTGGCATACGCTAAGGAGCTTGGTTGCAAGCATCCTGAGATTGTAGTTCACCTTGACCATGGCGATAGCTTTGAGACATGTAAAAGTTGTATCGACTCTGGTTTTTCTTCAGTAATGATTGATGGCTCTGCTCTTCCTTATGAGGAGAATGTCGCTTTAACAAAGAAGGTTGTAGACTATGCTCATCAGTTTGATGTAACTGTAGAAGGTGAGCTTGGTGTCCTTGCAGGTGTAGAGGACGACGTAGTAGCAGAGGTTTCTCACTATACAAAGCCAGAGGAGGTTGTAGATTTTGCTACCCGTACAGGTTGCGATTCTTTGGCTATCTCTATAGGTACATCACATGGTGCTTACAAGTTTACCCCAGAGCAGTGTACACGCGATCCTAAGACAGGCCGTTTAGTACCTCCTCCATTGGCATTCGATGTATTGGCAGCTATTGAGAAGAAGCTCCCAGGCTTCCCTATCGTTCTTCATGGCTCATCTTCTGTTCCTCAGAAGTATGTTGATATTATTAATGCTCATGGTGGTAAGTTGCCAAACGCTGTAGGTATTCCAGAGGAGCAGCTACGTCGTGCAGCTAAGAGTGCAGTATGTAAGATCAATATCGATTCCGACTCTCGTTTAGCATTTACAGCTGGTGTTCGTGAGACATTTGATGAGCACCCAGAGTATTTCGATCCTCGTCAGTATTGTGGTAAGGCTCGTGAGTACATGGAAGAGCTATACAAAGAGAAGATAAAAGATGTTTTAGGTTCAGACTACAAGTTGACTAATATAGATTAATAATTTTTTTATTCATTTTAATAATTAGTTTGGGTGGTAAGCTCTTTTTTAGAGTTTGCCACCATTTTTTATATTTGTAGTGTGTGTTATCCTTTTAGTATGTCTTTAAGAAGATAGGTTGCGTTTTGGTTTCGTGCCACTCCTTTTGTTATTTTATATGAGTAAGTAATGTTATTTCCTAATTCTATTTCGAAGCAGTAGTTGTGAAAGCGTTTATCAGTTTCCATTTTAGATAGTTCTAAGTCGTGTGTAGCAATGATGCCTGTAACATTTCTTTTAGCTACATATTCTAAGAATAGTCGTGAGCCGTTAAGTTTGTCAAGCGAGTTAGTACCTTTAAGTATTTCGTCTAAAATGATGAGGTTTGGCATTGTGGGTTGAAGAGATGATATGAGAAGTTTTAGTCGGAGTAGCTCAGCGTTAAAATATGATATCCCTTTAGCAAGGTCATCTGTAGTGCGCATACTTGTAAAGAGGTGAAAAACGGACACGGTTAGGCTATCTGCAAAGACCGGTAGCCCGTTCATAGCCAGTATATAGTTAATGCCTATAGTGCGTAGGAAGGTGCTTTTGCCTGCCATGTTAGCTCCTGTTATTATGTAATATGATAGTGGCTCTATGTCGAAGTTGTTTTTTACAGCATTTTCTCCTAAGAAAGGGTGATATATGTTGTCAGCTTTAAACACTACTTCTTTGCTTTGTACGATGTTAGCATCAGTGGCTTTGTCTTCATTTAGCCTGAAGTTTGCCATACTTATCAAAGCGTCAAAGGTGCTGACGTCATTTATCCAGCTTTTAGTGTTTAGCTTAATGTTAGCTTGTAAGTTAGCAAAGGAGCATAATATAGAAAGGTCTGTTAGCTTTAGTGTGTTTAGCAGTACCACTCCAAACTCATTACTTCTACCATCTATCTTTTGTAAAAGTCTCTGTATACTTTCAAAAGTTTTTAAAGCCCCCATAAGGTGTGTTTTTATTTGTTTTAGTTCTTCAGCATTGTCTGTATTAACATTTTCTATGAGGCGTATTATCCTTAGGTAGCTGTTTGTGTAGTTTAGTATGCCTTGTAAGGCGTTGTTAACGAGCTTTATATAGCGGTAGGAAGCGAAAAAGGACACACAAAAGTTTATTGCAGCCCAAGTAATAGGTATGGAAAAAGAGCAATATCCCATGAATGAGCATAGTATAGCGATGTAGAAGCCCACTAAGCTAATGCGTCTTAGCCATGTAAAGGGTGTAAAAGAAAAGAGGCGTGGTACGTTTATCTGGCTTATTTTTTCTAACATCATCTTTATAGCGTTAGTATCTATGGTTTTTGATGCTCCTATGGCTTTAAACTGTGTGATAAGAGGCTCATCGGCAGATAGTGTTTTTATGCTTAGTGTTCGTTGTTTTATTTGTTTTATTTTTGATATTTTGTTACTTTCGGTGTTTTCTTCAGCAAGGCATGCTGCTAAATAATCGGCTCCTGTGGTAGTAATACATCTGTTTATGCGTTGGAAGAGTGATTGATTTCCAAAGATGTCTATGTTGAGCGTAAAGGGGTGGTTGGCATCTATATATTTGTTACCTTGGTCAAAGCATGAGAAGTCTCCGTTAAAATAATCCACTTCTTGCTGATATGTCTTTTTTAGAGAGGTAAGGTTTTCTATATTTTCAGAGTTTTTCCCGTCATAATAGCGTGTTAATATATATAGAGCCAAGCATATCCCACTTCCTAATAAGTTCCATAAGCTGTTGGTATATAATATGTATAATACTATAAAAGCTATTATGCCGATAAATGTAGTTATCTCGCAAATGATGTAAGAGGTGTTTTTTGCTTTTAAGCTCGTTATGTTTTCTTTTAGCTTAAGTATTTGCTCTTTATAGTAAGCATTTAATGTTTTGTTCATAATTTTAATGAGTTTAAAAGATTTTTATAACCTAAATGAGGTTATGGTCTTGTCTTCTTTTCTGTTTTTTGTTTTCTTACAGGTATATATCTTGCCTTTGTAGTTTTATAATATCCTCTTAAGGTCTTGTTGCAAAGATAAGCAATTTTTTCTTCATAATAAGCCAATATCGTTTTAGTATATAATCATTTCTATGGCTTATAGCTTAAATGTTTTTATGGTAAAAGCCCCTTTCACTTAGTATGGCTTGTAAGAAAAGACGATAGGAATGAGCCTCACGGTACATTCCTATCTATGATATTTTTTTTGAAAAAAAAAGTATATATCCTTTAAAGGTTTTTATCTTGGGTTGGTATCAAGCCCTGTTTTAGGCAAGTCCCATTGTCTACCAGTGCCATGCCCAGTACCTTCTTCGTTTATAAGTCCTTTCCACGTACCTTTTTCTGTACACATCTGCCTATTGCAGAAGGGGTGTATAAGCCCTTTTTGTACATAGCTTTTGCGTTGGAAAGTTCCTTTAAGGTGTTTTGAAACAGCGCGGAACCAGTGGCCGGAGTATGCAGTTCCTTGGTATGTATTTCCTGCCATTATGGTCATAGCTGAGTGGTCGTTAGCGTATTTTCCTGTTTGTGATGTACATTCTTTCTGAAAAGGTAGTTTACGCACAACGTTATATTTGCTTTCTTCTCCATTCCACCAATTTTCATTAGCAATATCGTCTATTCTTAGTGGTGCAGCTCCTATCCAACGACTGGTGATGATGAGCTGATTTTCAGAGGTCCATTGACAGTCGGGCCAGTTTTTTGTTTCCCATTTATATGCACAACATAGTTTGCTGCCATAGTATTTAGAGTTAAAGAAGCGTATGCTATATGTCGTTCCGCCTTTGGTAAGAAAGAGAGAATGGAATCCTTCCATATTAACATTTTTCATTTGTTCTTCAGCTAAATCTCCTCCATTGTTAGGGAAGAGGTCGCGTACAAACATATATTCATTGCTTTCTTCAAGGTCAGCATATAATGTCATCCATTCTGTCCATAGTCGGTATTTATCTTTAAAAGTATTTTTTTTAGGGTCTCCAAAGTAAATGTCCCATGCCTGATCTTTCCACTTGTTGTCTGTAGAAGGGAAAGGAAATAAGGTAGTAAGCTCTTGTAAAGAAGGCATATGCCATACGTAGTTTTCAGGCATAGACTTCTTATGCTGCATACCCTCTTCCCACTTGTACCATACATCTCCATTGGCACCCTTTCTAAACTCAAATTGAGTGTTAGGCCATCTATCGTTTTGTAGGTAGAGGTCGTTGTCCCACCATGTTTTAGGTGCTCCAAGATTGTGCTTTGCTGCACGAGAGAGGAAATTTAGGAAATTAAAGCTCGGGTATGGTTCTGAGTCGTTCACCTTAACAGTTATGGTGCGCATCTTTCCGTTATCCTTACTAAAATTATATTTACTTACGAAAGGGCCACGCGCCTTTTTATTATTATAATGCTTTAAGATGTAACCTCCTGTAAGCGATCCCATTAAAGTTTCAGTAGCATTCGTACCTGTCTGCATTCCCCACACATACCATAGATCGTATTTTGTGCCGTCTTTTTCTGTTATAGTAACAGCATCTTCCGAAGTACCGTCAAGGCGTAGTCTGTAAACATCATATTCGGGTTTTTCAACATTATAGTTATAATAAGACACGCTGCTGCTCTCCCACCACTTGCTTACATCGCTGCAACTTTTTATACTATTATCTGCATTAATAGGGCAGAACACTCCCACGGGGTGCAAAGCGTTTGTCTGGAGGTAGTATTTATGTGTTCGTGATATATTGTCATCGCGTAATACTTTTATTTTTAGTAGTGTACCGGGCATTTTAAAATGAAATCGTGCATAAGGGACACCGTCTTTTACCCCTAAAGGTTTGCCATCAGAGATAAAGGCAATAGGCTCTTCACTTCCAGCATTACGTAATCCTAAAGGTCGTGGTTTGTTTTCAAGTGTTACAGTTTCTATATTAGGCTCAAAACTTACAGCATTTCTGTTAGTGTTGTTAAAGCCTTTTACTTGTTTTTCTGTTCCACATGCTACAGCGCACACTCTCCATTTATCTCCAGAGATATTAGATGTAGGGCTCCCCGATATCCATGATACTTCGATATTTTGCTTTTTGCCATAACCTTTAGGGTCTTTGAGTATTAATAAGCCGTCTTTATCCAGAGCCGTTATCCATTTATATGTAAATTTTCCTACCTGTTTAGTGCTTTCATTTATGATGTAGCATGTTGCAATAAAGTCTTGCCCAGCCTCTACCTTGCCAAATCCTGTTAGTTTTATGCCGCGCGTGAGAGGTCTTTGAGCTTTGAAATTTTTTGCCAGTTCGCTTGCCATAATCTGTGTATTTTTATCCATAGAGATATTGCCTACATACATAGTTATGGTAGTGGTGGGATAGCTGTCAAGGGCTTGCTTAGTCTTTGTAGGTACTGAAAGCGTATCGTTTACGCATGAAGAAAGCGTTAGTACCGATGCTATTAAGAGTAAAGAAGCGCATAGTAATTTTGCTTTGCGCAGGAAAGAAAAGGATATTATCATATTATATTTATATTTTTATTTATATGTTATGTTTATGCTATTATCGTCGTCTTGATTTATTATTGTCGACTCTTTATTCTGTAAAGTATTAGGCACATCTTCAAAAGGGATTTCGCCAGCATCTTTAGGCAGCTCTATACTGGCTTGAATAACCGCTTGCTCCATTATATCATTGCCTACATTTACTATTTCACACTTTGGTGGAATGTAAAGCTTCTTATTGTTAGTGTTTGTGTCTTTTCTCATATTGTTTTTTTTATAATTTGTTTTATTGTTATTATTTTATGCAGTAGTAGTGGCTTTGTAAGTTTTTTATGATACCATATATTTTTAGATATTATTTATATGTAATGTACAAAGCTGCAAGTAGTGTATGGTATCAATGATATTTATACACATAGCACGGCTTATCCTTACCTTTTTTTGTAAATATTGTTGGCAAGGAAGTCGTTTTTGTCCTGATTTAATAAAAAGTGTTAAGTAAGTGGGGGGGGGTAATAACAAATATTAACAAGTATATAGCACGCATCTTTCTTCTGCTTAAAGGTAGCAGTTTGTATAAAGTATTTAGCAGAAAGCTATGTGTTACATATTTACACATATATAAATATAATTGAAAATTGTTACTATCGTTATTTGTTACCGTTACATCATATGTCCTATACAAGAAATAAAAAGACCTCTTCGTCTAAATGTGAGTGTTGCAAAGGTAAGTAATATTTTTTGAATTCCAAAATATTTTTTTTTGAAAAGAAATATTATTAACTCTTAGGCGACTTATGTCTTCTTTGTTTTCTTTTATTCACCTTATTATATATAGTTATAATATAGTATTAGTATTGTTTGTTTATGGAAAAGACTACTCAAGAGGTTTTATAGCATTAAAGTTTGGTGAAAAAAGCGTTAAAACTTATAGTTTTCTTATCTGTCATAGTTTCTTTAAATTTCAACAAAAATATAAAATAAAGGTTTGTATTATCCTGCTTAGGTTGCATTAGTGATATTTTTTTTGTTATTTTGCGTCATAATTATCTTTTTTATGAATACTAATAAGTGTTTTTTGTAAAGGTAAGGGCATGTTTTTTTTGATAAAATTCTTGGTGGTTCAATTTTTATTAGATACATTTGTTGCATCATTTTGACATAGTGATATAACTAACATAAACAATAAAAATATAAGCTACTATGGAAGTCAAAAAAATTATGCAAGGCTTGGAACAAAAGCATCCAGGCGAGTCAGAGTACTTACAAGCAGTACAAGAGGTCTTAGAATCGATAGAAGAGGTTTATAACCAGCACCCAGAGTTTGAAAAAGCTAAGATTATAGAGAGAATGGTGGAGCCGGATCGTATATTTACATTCCGTGTAACATGGATAGACGATGCAGGTAAAGTGCAGACAAATCTTGGTTATAGGGTTCAGTTTAATAGTGCGATAGGTCCTTATAAGGGTGGTTTGCGCTTCCATAAGGCAGTAACTCCTTCTATGCTTAAGTTCTTAGGTTTTGAGCAAACCTTTAAGAATGCTCTAACAACGTTACCAATGGGTGGCGGTAAGGGTGGTTCCGACTTTGATCCTGTAGGCAAATCAGATGCAGAAATTATGCGTTTTTGCCAAGCCTTCATGTTAGAGTTGCGCCATAATATAGGTCCAGATCAGGATATTCCTGCAGGCGATGTTGGTGTAGGTGGTCGTGAGATAGGTTACCTTAACGGTATGTATCAGAAGCTTACGCGTAGATATCACACAGGAGTATTAACAGGTAAGGGTATTACGTGGGGAGGATCTTTCTTCCGTCCTGAGGCTACTGGTTACGGTGCTCTTTATTTTGCTCAGCACATGTTAAAGAAAGCTGGTAAGGAGATAAAGGGAAAGAAGATTGCTCTTTCTGGTTTTGGTAATGTAGCATGGGGTGCTGCTTTAAAGACTTTGGAGTTAGGTGGTAAGGTTGTAGCTATTTCTGGTCCTGATGGTGTTTGCGAATTCCCAGAGGGTATTACAACAGAGATGATAGACTATATGCTTGAAATGCGTGCTTCTAATCGTAATAAGGTAGAGGATATGGCTACTAAGTTCCCAGACAAGGTTAAGTTTACTGCAGGTAAGAAGTCTTGGAGCGTGCCTTGTGATATTGCTTTGCCATGTGCTTTCCAAAATGAGTTAAGTGAAGACGATGCAAAGGAGCTTAAAGCAAATGGTTGCTGGTGCTGCTGCGAGGTTTCTAACATGGGCTGTCAGCCTGGTGCCATTCATTTCTTCCAAAAGAATGGTGTGCTATTTGCTCCCGGTAAAGCAGTAAATGCAGGTGGAGTAGCCACTTCTGGCCTTGAAATGACACAGAATGCAGCTCATTTAAACTGGGCTCCTGCAGAGGTAGATGCTAAGCTACACTGGATAATGGAGAGCATTCATGAGCAGTGTGTTAGGTTTGGTACACAGCCTGATGGTACTGTAGACTATGTAAAGGGTGCTAATATAGCAGGCTTTATGAAGGTGGCTGAGGCAATGCTTGAGCAAGGTGTTATATAAAAAGTTCTCTCCTGTCCCCCTCTCTTAAAAGTATGAGGGGGCATTTATTTAAGGAGAGAATGGGAAATAATATGTTATGAAAAAAATCAGATCTCTCTTAATATTAATAATGTTATTTATAGGCTTTATCACTTCTACCCATTGCAAAGGGCAAACAAGTGGTAAAGCCTCTTATTATAGTAATAACCTTCATGGCAGAAGGATGAGTAATGGGCAGGTTTATAATAAGAATGATTTTACTTGTGCTCATAGAACGCTCCCTTTTGGTACTCGTTTAAAGGTAACAAATCCCAGAAGTGGTAAAACCATTACTGTGCGTGTTGCCGACCGTGGTCCTTTTGTGCGTGGGCGTATAATAGATCTTTCTTATGCAGCAGCTCGGGCTTTGGGTATAATATCGAGTGGTGTAGGATATGTGCGTATCGAGGTGATGCGAAATAAGACAGAGATACCTTATCCAAGTCCGGATATAGATAAGACTATAGAGGTGCCAGAGGTGGAATATGGCTTAGCAGGAGTATGTTATGAGTTTATTCCAGAATGGGAAAAGACTAAAGACGATAAGCCTGAAGAGGTGGAGCGTAAGGTGAATACTAAAGGCTTATCACGGAAGGCTGCTGTAAGCTATAATAAAAACAAGGCGTTTAGACGGTATCAGCAGCAAGAAACAATGAAAAGTTCTTCGAAAGAAGGAGCAAGTAAGTCGTGGACAGACTTCTTTAATAAGATAAAAAATGGTGTAACAGGTATATTTGAATAGATAGTGTTCCCTATATATGTGTTATATAGGGATAATGGTATATTACACCTAAGAGGAAGCTACTACATAGCTTAGTATTCTTACTCTTCTAAACGTTTAAAAGCCTTAGGCAGGTAATTGATAATATCGCTTGCTATAAGGCTTTCTTTCCCTATCTCTTTAGCTGCTAAGTCGCCTGCTAATCCGTGCAAGTACATACCTACCAAAGATGCGTTCTTTTGAGAATATCCGCGTGCTAAGAGGGCAGTGATAATACCTGTTAATACATCTCCACTGCCTGCTGTAGCCATACCGCTATTACCTGTACTATTAAATATTACCTTACCATTAGGTAAGCATAACGCACTGTGATGACCTTTTAATATGATGTATCCCTGAAGAGATTTAGCAAGATCGGATGCTCGCATTAATCGTTCATAGTCGTTATTAGTAGGCATTCCTGATAGGCGGTCGAACTCTTTTGGGTGAGGAGTCATGATAATGCCTTTTGGAAGTTGCTGCATCCATGTACGGTGGTTTGCTAATAAGTTTAGAGCATCAGCATCAACAATAATCGGACATTGTGCTTTTCTTATTTGAGATATTAAAGCAATGGCAGTGTTTTCTAAAACTCCTATTCCAGGACCTATAGCTAAGGCATCAAAACCATCAGTATCGATAGGTTCTGAGAAGACAGTTTCCTCGTGGTCAAGGTGTACAATGGCCTCTGGCACTGCTGTTTGCATTATGGCATAGTTAGCTTTTGGCGAATGTACCGTGGCTTTACCCACGCCTGCTCTTAGGCAAGCACGTGATGCAAGGATAGCTGCTCCTGCCATACCATAGCTTCCTGCTATTATAAGGGCATTGCCCATAGTGCCTTTATGGGCAAAATCGTCTCGCGAAAGTAATAGTGGCCTAATCTCATTTTCTTCTATAATGGAAAATCTTGCATCTTTTGTTTTGATAAAATCCTTATTAAGACGTATATCAAGTATCTTTACTTCTCCTAAAAAAGTTTGATTATCACCAAACAAGAATGATAGTTTAGGCTGATGAAAGGTTAATGTGAGGTGTGCATGGATAATATTAGCTCTCACACTATATGAGTTGTCTTCAGCCAATAAGCCTGAGGGTATGTCGATACTTACAATTTTTGCAGGACTTTGGTTGATATATTTTATTAAAGAAGCAAAGCCTCCAGCTAAAGGTTTGTTAAGTCCTATACCAAACAAGCCATCTATTACTAAAGTGTTTTCAGTCAGTTCGGGAGGGTCGAACTGCGTTGTTACTTCTACAAAGTCTTTAGCCGCCTTGCTGTTAAGTAGTTGTAGCTTGTTAGCTTGACAGTCTTCTGAAAGCTTTTCGCTAATATTGAAGAGAAAGGTATTAACCTTATATCCAAGTGTAGCAAGCATACGAGCCACGGCTAAGGCATCTCCGCCATTATTTCCAGGACCTGCAAAGACTACTATAGGTGTTATATTACTCCAACGCTCTGTAATGGTGTTAGTAACAGCTTTAGCAGCGCGCTCCATAAGATTTATAGATTTGATATTTTCCCTTTCTATGGTATATCTATCTAACTGATGTATTTGAGTACTTGTAAATATCTTCATATAATCGCAAAATTACTAAAATAATGTTTTCTAATAGGATAGTTTGTCATTATTTTCGTAATTTTGCAAAAAATAAATATTTAAGTAGAATGAGCCGAGTAACTATTTTAGATAAAACATTTGATATATCTATTCCAGAAGCAGAGATTTTAAAACAGGTAAAGCGTGTTGCGGAACAGATAAATAAAGATATGAATGGCAAAAATCCGCTTTTTCTTGCAGTGTTAAACGGTTCGTTTGTGTTTGCAGCTGATTTATTTCGCTTCATAACCATACCGAGTGAGATTTCTTTCGTGAAGTTAGCATCTTATGAAGGGACTGTTTCTACAGGAAAGATAAAGGAAGTGATAGGTTTGAACGAAGATATTAGTGGCCGTGATGTTATTATAGTGGAAGATATTGTAGACACAGGCTCTACAATGAAGCGTATGTTAGAAACGTTGGGCACACGTAATCCTCGTAGTTTGCATATCTGTACATTGCTTCTTAAGCCCGGTAAGCTGTCAGTGCCATTGAATGTGGAGTATGTTGCTATGGAAATACCTAACGACTTTATAGTGGGGTATGGTTTGGATTATGATCAGCAAGGTAGGAATTTAAGAGATATATATACATTAGTACAAGAATAATGAAAAATATTGTAATTTTTGGTGCTCCCGGTGCTGGTAAAGGTACTCAGAGCGACAAGATGATTGAGGAGTATGGGTTTGGTCATATCTCTACAGGAGATGTGCTTCGTAGTGAGATTAAGAAAGGTACAGAATTAGGCAAGACGGCTAAAGGGTATATAGATAATGGCCAGTTAATACCTGATGAGCTTATGGTAGACATTCTTGCAAGTGTTTATGATACATTTGGCAAAGATCATAAGGGCGTCATCTTTGATGGTTTCCCACGTACTATATCACAGGCAGAGTCGTTAAAAGCAATGCTTGCAGAGCGTGGTCATAAGATAGCTGCAATGATAGAGCTATTTGTTCCCGAGGAGGAGCTTATGAAGCGTTTATTACTTCGTGGCGAGCAGAGTGGTCGTTCTGATGATAATGAAGAAACTATAAAGAAGCGTTTAAAAGTTTATAACACACAAACGTCTCCTCTTATAGATTGGTATGAAGGTGAAAATATTCATCATCATGTAGAAGGGTTAGGTTCTATTGATGATATTTTCGAAAGAGTTAAAGCTGTTATAGACTCACTATAAAAATAATACTGGATAGATATTGAGAGGTGAGAGTAAAGGATTATATTCCAGAACGCTCTATCCTCTCATTTTTTTTTATTATATAAGAATATATTTTTTATTTATTCTTTTTTTATTTCCTTTTTTATGGCGGACTCAAACTTTGTAGATTACGTTAAAATATATTGTCGTTCTGGCAAGGGTGGTAGAGGTTCGATGCATTTGCGTCATGTGAAGTATAATCCCAATGGTGGTCCTGATGGTGGCGATGGTGGTAAAGGTGGAAGTGTTTACCTACGTGGTAATCATAATTATTGGACCTTGCTTCATTTAAAGTTTCAGCGTCATATCTATGCTGAGCATGGAGGTAATGGTGGCAGGGATAAGTGTCATGGCACAGATGGTAAAGATGTATATATTGATGTGCCATGTGGCACAGTAGTATATGACGCCGAAACGGGTAAGTTTGTTTGTGATGTTACATACGATGGGCAAACAGTGTTGTTATTAAAAGGTGGTCGTGGAGGATTAGGTAATTTCCAGTTTCGCACTTCTACTAATCAAGCTCCGCGTTATGCTCAGCCAGGAGACCCTATGCAGGAGATGACGGTTATAATGGAATTGAAGCTCTTAGCTGATGTTGGTTTGGTGGGTTTTCCTAACGCAGGGAAATCTACATTACTGTCTTCTCTGTCTTCTGCTAAGCCAAAGATAGCTAATTATCCATTTACAACCATGGAGCCTTCATTAGGAATTGTTAGCTATCGAGATCATCATAGTTTTGTAATGGCAGATATACCTGGAATTATAGAGGGGGCAAGTGAAGGGCGTGGCTTAGGTCTTCGTTTCCTCCGGCATATAGAACGTAATTCTCTTTTGCTTTTTATGGTACCTGGTGATACTGATGATATAAAAAAAGAGTATGAGGTTTTACTTAATGAGTTAAAGCAGTTTAATCCGGAAATGATAGATAAGCATAGAGTTCTTGCGATAACAAAGAGCGACTTGTTAGATGAAGAGCTTATCGAAATGCTTCAAGAAACGTTGCCAAAAGATCTTCCTGTAGTGTTTATTTCAGCTGTAACAGGACAAGGTATAGAAGAATTAAAAGATATTCTATGGAAAGAATTAAACTCTGAAAGTAATAAGTTGCGTGAGATTACTTCAGAAGATACTCTCGTGCATCGTGATAAAGACATGATGTGTTTTGTTGAAGAGTTGCAGGCAGAAGGAGCCGATTTTGATAAAACAGAAGATAGAGAAGATGCTGAAGAAATAGACGATTTAGACGATTTTGAATATACAGATGAGTAAGCCTTTATTACATTATTATAATATATCTTCGGAAGTTGTTGCTTTTTCCACTACACGGCATGGTGGAAAAAGTAATGGTACCTTTGGCACTCTTAACATAAATGCTTATCGTGGAGACGACCCAATAGCTGTAGAGGCTAATTTAGAGGCTGTTGCCAAAGAGATAAATGTACCTAAAGAAAGAATTATTCGTCAGCATCAGGTGCATGGTACCGATAGCAGAATGATAGCAGAAGAGTTTTTCTTATTGCCTACAGAGGTGAAAAAGCAGATTCTTGAAGGATCAGACGCTTTGCTAACTGATGTACAAGGTGTTTGTATAGGTGTGCATACTGCCGATTGTGTACCTGTGTTGTTATACGATACTGTTCATCATGCAGCTGCAGCTATACATGCAGGTTGGCGAGGAACAGTAAAGCATATAGTAAGGAAGACTATCTACTCTATGATGAATGTTTATAATACTGCCCCTAAAGACTTAAAGGCTGTTATTGGGCCATGTATATCTTTAAAGAATTTTGAGGTTGGTCAGGAAGTGTATAACCAGTTTGCTGAGGCTAATTTCGATATGGATAAGGTTAGTAAGTTTTATGAAAAGTGGCATATTAACCTGCCTTTAGCTAATGAGTATGAGCTTCTTTCCTTGGGGGTGAGACCTAATAATATATTCCAGTCGGGAATATGTACTTATGATAACTATGAAGATTATTTTTCGGCAAGACGTATAAAAGAAAATTTCGGCACGATTTATACCGGTGTTATATTAAAGAAGTAGGGCTTTTATCTGAAAAGCCTACTTCTTTAATTAAGTTGTAGCAGAAAAATAAGTGTGTTTTCTTATTTGTGTCTATTGGCTCTTGCTTGCCGATATTTTGCTTTTTGTTTAGCACTACCAGAGCCATGTGCCCCTGTAATATATTTCTTTTTCTTTGCTTTTGTCTTTATTTTATTGTCATCTTGCTTGTTTTTATAAGTTTTTTTAAAGGTAATACCTCCTTCTATTATCTTATCTATATCTTCCATTTGTTGCAATTAAATTGTTTTTTTATTAATGATGAAATAACCTTACTCCTGTAAATGCCATTGTGATACCATATTTATCACAAGTATCAATAACGTTGTCATCGCGCACGCTTCCTCCTGCTTGTGCAATAAATTCTACTCCACTTTTATGTGCTCGTTCTATATTGTCTCCAAATGGGAAGAAAGCGTCTGATCCGAGTGATACTCCTGTGTTTTTGGCTATCCATTCCTTACGCTCTTCACGAGTTAAAGGCTCTGGCTTCTTTGTGAAGAATTTTTGCCAAACACCTTCTTGTAGTATGTCTTCATATTCATCAGATATATATACATTGATAGTGTTGTCGCGATCGGCTCTACGAATGTTATCTTTAAAAGGTAGGTTTAAAACCTTTTGACATTGTCTTAGCCACCATTCATCGGCTTTGTTACCAGCTAATCGTGTGCAGTGTATACGACTTTGTTGACCTGCTCCTATACCTATAGCTTGCCCGTCCTTAACATAACATACAGAGTTACTTTGTGTATATTTAAGTGTTATTAGTGCTATGGTAAGATCTCTGATAGCTTCGGGTGTGAAATGTTTTGCTTTAGTAGGTATTTTTTCAAATAGAGTAGGGTCGTCTAACCTTATTTCGTTCCTACCTTGCTCGAAAGTAATGCCAAAAACTTGTTTGTGTTCGATGGGTGCAGGCTTGTAACTTGGGTCTATTTTTATAATATTATAGGTGCCTTTACGTTTGTTTTTAAGTATCTTTAATGCTTCAGGTGTGTAGCCGGGAGCAATAACTCCATCGCTTACTTCTCTTTTTATGAGCAATGCTGTAGCTTCATCACAGGTGTCGCTAAGTGCACAGAAATCGCCATAAGAGCACATTCTGTCTGCTCCACGTGCTCGTGCATAGGCATTTGCTAAAGGAGTAAGCTCAAAGTCGATATCATTAACGAAATAAATCTTTTTAAGAATATCGCTAAGAGGCATTCCTATAGCAGCTCCTGCAGGACTAACATGTTTGAATGATGCTGCTGCCGGCATTCCTGTTGCGGCTTTTAGTTCTTTTACCAGCTGCCAGCTGTTAAGCGCATCAAGCAAATTGATATAGCCAGGCTTGCCATTAAGTACTTCAATAGGGAGATTGCCTTCCTCAATATATATACGTGAAGGCTTCTGATTAGGATTGCATCCGTATTTGAGTGCTAATTCTTTCATATCGCTTATGTATGGAATATGTTTATAACTGCTTACAAAGTTACTATTTTTCTAATTAATTATCTTATTTCTCATTAAAGGAAATAGAATATTGTGTATATTAAAAAATGTTTTGTAACTTTGCTTTAGTATAAATTGTTATTTTTTTTAATATGAAAGTATTACATACAGATGAGGCTCCTGCAGCAGTGGGGCCTTACAGTCAGGCTATTGAAGCAAATGGATTGGTTTTTTGTAGTGGTCAGTTGCCTATTGATCCAGCCACAGGAGTTTTTGTGGAAGGTGGCATAAAAGAGCAGACCTGTCAGTCGATAACTAATGCAAAAGCTGTGTTGTGTGCAGCAGGGTTAGATTTATCTAAAGTAGTTAAGACTACCGTTTATCTTTCAGACATGAGCTATTTTGCTGATATGAATGAGGTATATGCACAGTTCTTTAAAGAGCCGTTTCCCGCACGGTCGGCAATAGCAGTTAAGACCTTGCCTAAAAATGCTATGGTAGAGGTAGAATGTATAGCTGTAAGATAGGAGGCAAATACTTTAAAAAGAGGTAAATATGTATTAAGAAAAGCTTATCTTTATTGGTTTTGTTTATCTTTGTGCTTATCAATAATATTGTTTTGCTAAGTAAAAAATATGAAAAAAGGTTTTCGAGCTATTACAAATAGGATAGAAAAGTTTGCTTCGCATAGTTTGCATATGAGGCGTGAGCTTAATGAGCTTTCAGCTAAGTTTGATAAGTTGGGTATAAATTTAAGTATAAAGTCGCTTCGTAGGATATGGGATAAGAGCTTTATATTAGAGCGTCCTTCTGCAAAAACTCTTGATAGGCTTGCTTTGTTAGCAGGTTTCCAAAGCTGGACCGATCTCAAAAAAGCCTTGCATGGTGATAATGATGGCGATTTGAATTATAACGATTAGTTATATTAGAAATATAAAAAAGGCTGGGAATGTAAATTTTCCAGCCTTTTTATTTTTTTTAGTATAGAAGGATTACTCTGTTGTAACAGTTCTCTTTTCCTTGATACGAGCAGCTTTACCTGTAAGCTTACGAAGGTAGTAAAGCTTAGCACGACGTACCTTACCACGTTTGTTTACCTCGATAGAATCGATATTAGGCGATTCTATAGGGAAGATACGTTCTACACCTACAGTTCCAGACATTTTGCGAACAGTGAAACGCTTCTTTTCGCCATGCCCAGAAATCTTTATTACAACGCCTCTATAAAGCTGAATACGTTGTTTGTTACCCTCAATGATTTTGTAAGCTACAGTGATAGTATCACCACTCTTAAACTCAGGAAACTGTTTGCCAGTAGCAAATGCTTCTTCAGCAACTTTAATTAAATCCATTTTTATTGAATGTTTAATCGTTTGTTGTATAACGCAACATAATACATGACTCGTCCATAATCAGCGGTTACGTTAAAATCGTTGCAAAGTTATAGCTTTTTTTTGAACCTTACAAGTCTTATTCCTTTTTTATGCTGTGTGCTGTTAATTATAATGGTAGGGATTGTTAGTTTTTACTTAAATTTGTTATCTTTGCAGTATAACTAAAATAAATAATATGAATAAGTTAAAGCATAGCTGTTTTTTAGCGTTATCAGTGCTGTTTATAAGTACTGGTTGTGTTAGTACTCATTACGAGCTGGCAGGTCTTAAAAGGACAAGGCTTCTTGTAGATGGTCGTTATGATGTTAATCCTGATAAAGGGGCACAGATCTTTATGGCAAAATATAAGCATCAGGTAGATAGCATCATGGGGCCTGTAGTGGGCGAGGTAGCTCACGACATGACTGCTCATCGTCCAGAGAGCGATTTGTCTAACTTGCTTGCTGATATTATGGTATGGGGCGCACAGAAATATAATGAAAAGGTAGACTTTGGAGTTTACAACATGGGTGGCATTCGTGCGGCGTTAATACGCGGTAAGGTTACTTATGGAGATGTTCTGGATATTGCTCCTTTTGAGAATAAGATATGCTTTTTAACCTTGACGGGAGAAAAGGTGTTACAGCTTTTTCGTGAGATGGCTCATACCGGAGGTGAAGCTGTTAGCCATGGGGTAGAATTGGTTTTCACAAAAGATCACAAGTTGAAGAGTGCTATGCTGCATGGTAAGGCAATAGATCCTAAGGCTTCTTATCGTATAGCAACTTTAGATTATCTTGCAGAAGGTAATGATAAATTAGAGGCATTTAAGGCTAAAACTAATGTTAATGCACCTTCGGCAGTAAGTAATAATACTCGCTTTATTATAATGGATTATTTTAAGGCTGCTACAGCTCAGCATAAGATAGTAGATGCTAAGCTGGAGGGTAGAATCATAGTGGAATAAAACGGAAAGTATTTTTTTAAAAGATCGTTATATAATAAGGTCTATACAGACTTCTTTATAAAGGTATAGAGGTTTGATAGGTGTTGTAAATAATAAATTGAGATTATAATGAAAGGTAGAATATTATTGCTGAGCATGCTATTTGTGGCAGCTTTTGCTTTTGGACAGAATAAGAAGTTGGTAATACTTCATACTAACGACACACATAGTCAGATTTATCCATTTAATCCTAACATGTCAGATACTCTGCGTGCTGGTCGCGGAGGCTTTGTACGTCGTGTTAATTTAGTGAAGGAAGAGCGTATGAAAAATCCTGATTTACTATTGTTTGATAGTGGAGATTTCTCACAAGGTTCGTCTTATTACACAATGTTTAAAGGAGATGTTGAGATAGGACTAATGAATCTCATGCGTTATGATGCAGCTGTGATAGGTAATCACGAGTTCGATTTCGGTATGGACAACATGATCCGACTATTTAAGAAAGCTAAATTCCCCTTTGTTTGTGCTAATTACGATTTTACAGGTACAGAGCTCGAAAAGATAGTTAAGCCATATGTTATAATAAAACGAAATGGCTTAAAGATAGGAGTGTTTGGGTTAAGTCCGAAGATGGAAGGTCTTATATCAGAAAAAAATTATGGTACACTTAAATATATAGATCCTGTTAAGGCTGCACAAAAAGCTATAGATGAGCTTAAAGCAAAGAAATGCGACCTTATTATCTGTTTATCTCATTTAGGCTGGAATATAGAAGGAGATAATGAAATGAAGTTGATAGGGGCAACAAAAGGTATTGACATTGTCTTGGGAGGTCATTCGCATACTTTTCTTAAGAAAATGGAATATGTTAAGGACCTTAGCGGCAAGATGGTAGGTGCTGACCAAAACGGAAAGTCGGGTATATATATAGGAAGAATAGAGGTAGATATGAAAAAGGCTAATAAGTAGTTGTTAAAGTTAAATATTTAAGGCTTAAACTTTAATCTTAATATACTTTTTGAGAGTGATTAATATGAGTATATGTAAGAGAAAGATTAGAGTTTAAGCCTTTTTTATGCCCTCTTTTATGATAGAGCTTTATTTTTATGGTGTCTAAATTTATTCAATTTAATCATCATTTTTAGGTATTTAGTTTTTTATTCGTATCTTTGCATCATCAAAAGTAGGTATAATAGACCTATTCGAGATATGAATATAAAACAATTTAAATAAATTAATTATGGCTTACGTTATTGGTGACGATTGTATCGCATGTGGTACATGTATTGATGAGTGCCCAGTAGAGGCAATTTCTGAAGGTGAGAAGTATGTAATAGACGCTGATGCTTGCACAGAGTGTGGCACATGCGCTAGTGTTTGCCCAAGTGAGGCTATTAGCCTTCCATAAGTAGGGGATATATACTTAGTTACTGTTTAAAATTCATTATAGCAGGTCTCTTTAGAGGCTTGCTATTTTTTTATATGCTAAAAAAAGCATTACTGTCCGAAGAAATGTGTACTTTTGCCCATGTTATCTAAGTTTGGGAACAAAAGCAAAGATAACAAAAAGGGCTGATACCTCGTGAGAAGTGTCATCCCTAAATTTGTATCTTACCCAAAAGTTTAGCGGACAGTAATAATTCTCAATAGCTCCCTTTTGCCATGAGCAATATGGATCGGCGAAGTATACGGGCACGCCTAAGAACTTGGTAATGTCCTTATGTGCCGCAAATCCAGGTCCGTTGTCTGTTGTAATGGTCTTCAAAATGTCCTTGTATGGCAGCAACAGTTTCCTGACCGCCTTTGCCAGAGGCTTTGACTGCTTCCCAAATGGCAGTTTCTGCATAAGCAGCATATTGGTGGATTTCTCTACCAGTGTGAGTATAGCATGTTGGTCAGGGTCTACGATTAAGTCCATCTCAAAATCTCTGAATATCTTCCCGTCAACTTCCTTACTTCTTTCATGGATACTCAACCTGTCTTTAATTGGAAGATGTCCACACCTTGGGACGATGCCTATATTTCATCTTATGCCTTGTGTGTTTGGCAAGTTCCCGTATCATTATGAATGATATTATAAATGGATTGGTGGGACACCTTTATCCCATCATTCTTGCGCAGATAACCTGATATTTGCCGTAGAGACCACTGGCCGTTGGTGATATATTCCTTAATCCTCCAGACTAATTCGTCGGAGAGCCTGGCGTTCTTTACCGTTCTCTTTCTGCGCTGCATAGCCATATCGTGCACCTTTGTCCAAATATACTTTCCTGATGGCGTGCTGTTGCGTCTGATTTCACGTGAAAGTGTTGACTGACTGATGCCGACGATTGCGGCAATCTCTTTTCTCCCTGTTTTCTTTTGGAGTAAGGCTAAAATTTGCGACCTTTGCTCCGAGGTTAATTGATGATATTTCACAATAAAAAGTTAATTAATCTTGGGGAGACAGAGGTCTCCTTTTTTTGTTTGTATTGCCGGTTGTTTTTTTCCGGAAGAGTCCAATAGCACAAGGAAACTTTTCCAAATCTTAATTCGACTTTTGGATGTGGTTAAGAACAGATCGGATATTATGCTGGGCAAGTTTGACGTGGGGTCGCACGTCCGATTGGCAGACTTTATTCTCGATCTTATTCACGCATCGGAAGGTAGTCTGCTTATGTCCTCGTCCCATAACACCAATTTGATAGATATCAAGAGGCTAAATCGTCTTTATCAATAAGTCAGAAGATGGAGTCATCGAAGTATATTCTCTGTATGATTTCAAGGATTTCCGAGAGAACATAGAGGCGGAAAAAAGGTATGTTCACGACTGTTGTTTCTGTTATTCATCAAAGGCTGTTATCATGGATAAGTTTATGTTGGTACAAGTAATGCTTGTCTAATCCGCACAAAATGATTATCTTTGTACTCGTTGGTTGACTTAAGGACGCATCTGCCTGTCTTGTAGGTTTCTGTTGGGAAGATAGAGATGCTGTAACATCCGCACATGTTGTGCCTTTTGTTGTTATCTGGGCGAAGTGGCTTTGTCGCTGCCTTGCATCGTTTCGCATCATCATCATGTAATATAATGATATGTATAATGTTTGCGTATTTAATAAATTGTCGAATTAATTCATCCATTAAGTATGATACCACAAATTCTCATCGTAGAAGATGAACAAAGAGTTGCAGATTTGTTGAAGGTGGGTATAGAGGAACACGGCTACGAGGTAATGGTGGCCTATGACGGAATGATGGGTTTGCAGCTCTTCAATAAGTATGACTTCAAATTGATAATATCCGACATCATCCTTCCAAAACTTGATGGATTTGATTTATGCAAGGAGATACGGACGAAAAACAAACATGTGCCTATTCTCATGCTGACTGCTTTGGGTACTACTGATGATAAATTAGAGGGATTTGACGTGGGGGCGGATGATTACATGGTAAAACCTTTTGACTTGCGTGAACTTGTGGCGCGCATGAAGGTATTGTTGAAGCGCAACAGCAGCCAGATATACGAAAGTGAGGGGAATGCGGTTGACATCGTTTATGCTGACTTACAAATAAACCCTAATCTGCATGAATGTAAACGAGGTGGTGTCGCCATTAAACTAACGCCTAAGGAATATAACTTATTGAAATATATGATGCTGCATGCCGATAGAATTATCCCAAGAACAGAAATTGCGGAAAAGGTTTGGGGCACTCATTTTGACACCGGCACGAACTTTATAGATGTGTACATCAATTATCTAAGAAAAAAAATAGACCGGAGTTTTCCCGTAAAGCTCATACATACCAAGCCTGGCATAGGTTTTGTGCTGACTGATAAGCATGTTTTATGAAAATACGTACTGCTCTAACTTTAAAATATACAGCTATAACGGCAACCGTATTCTTGTTGTGCTTGACCATGGTCTATCTCTTGAGTGAACAAGCGCGTAGCGAGACTTTCTTCAGGCGGTTGCGGAGTGAGGCTGTGACCAAGGCGCATTTGTTCTTGGCAGGACAGACTGATGCCAAAACCATGCAATCTATTTACCTTAATAACCGTAAGTTTATTGATGAAGTAGAGGTGGCGGTATATACTCCGAAGTTCAAGATGCTTTACCACGATGCCATACAAAGCGACATTGTTAAAGAAACACCTGACATGATACGGGCAATTTTGCATCAGAAGCAAATAGCCTTTTACGAGGGTGCTTATCAGAGCATTGGCATGATATATCGCTTCAAGGGAAAGTCATACGTCATTACTGCTGCCGCCTACGATGGTTATGGATACGCCAACTTGGTTGAGTTGCGCAAAACGCTCTTTCTGTTGTTTCTCATAGGGTTGAGTCTGCTTTTTGTGGTGAGTTATCTTCTTGCCCGTTTGTCGTTGAATCCCATACGGAGAATCGTGGAAGAAGTTCAGAACATTACAGCCAAACATATAGACCGCCGTTTGTTTGTGAAATGTGCTAATGATGAGTTGGGAGAACTGGCCATAGCGTTTAATGCCTTGCTCGAACGGTTGGAAAAGTCGTTCGAAGCACAAAAAATGTTTGTCAGCAATGTTGCCCACGAGCTTCGCAATCCATTAGCAGCCATAACCACGGAGTTGGATGTGGCTTTGCAAAAACGCAGAACAGAGTTGCAGTATGTAGAAGCAATGCAAAATGTTTTGCACGATACTAAGCGCATGAGCCGGTTGATTGATGGGTTGCTCAATTTGGCAAAGGCTGACTATCAGCGTGAGCAAATCAGTATGAAAGAGGTTAGGCTTGATGAAATTCTACTTGATGTAAGAACACTCATACTCCGTAGTCATCCCGATTATAGCATAGAATTGATATTTGATGAAGAGGATAGCGACGATGAACGTTGCGTTACCGTCAATGCCAACCCTTACTTACTTAGTATCGCTTTCTCTAATCTCATAGAGAACAATTGTAAATACTCGGATAACAAGTTGTCGTCTGTTCAAATATCCTTTTGGAAAGAATGGTCTATCATTCGACTGTCTGATAGCGGGAAGGGTATGACCGACATTGACAAGAGAAATTTGTTTAACCTGTTTTATCGAGGGGAGGATGAGAAAATAGTGGAAGGACATGGGATAGGCATGGCTATTACACAAAAGATTATATTGCTGCATGGGGGCGAGATAGCAGTTCACTCACAACGAGGCTCTGGCACCACCTTCATGGTCAAGCTTTTGCACGTTTAAAACAAGGCGTGTCCTGTAAATCGGCTTTGTCAGACGTGGCACTTATTTTTTCTCCACAAAAAGAAACTGAAAGATAACAAAATGTATTTCTTGAAATTAATTACCATATACGGTGGTAATCTATAGAAGCAACCCTATTTGTTTCTAATTAAATTTTAATATTTTTCTAATAGTTCTCTAATACCCCATATGCAAAAGTAAGATTACTTTTGCATCGCAAATGAACGAACGGAGTATAAACCCATTAAAATGTTAATAATATGTGGAAGAGAACAAAACGTGTTCACGTTTCTTTCAATGCGCCCAAGGTGTTTCAGGTTGCACGGCAGCCGGTAGATGCCGTGTTCTATTGTCTTAACACCACGGCATGTGGATTGCGACAGGAAGAAGCTGAGAAACGTCAATCTGTATATGGAAAGAACGAGGTGATACATGAACAGAAAAAGAATCCCCTAGTCACTTTTGTCAAAGCTTTTATCAATCCCTTTGTAGGCGTACTTACGGTGCTGATAGCCATATCGTTCGTGTTGGACGTGCTCACGGCGCCGCATGGCAAGCAGGATTGGACTTCCATCATTATCGTCTCAACCATGATTGTGCTGAGCGCTATCTTGCGCTTTTGGCAAGAATGGAAGGCCAACCAATCGAGTGAGGCTCTTCAAAAGCTGGTCACGAACACTTGTTACGTGCAGCGGTTGAATGACACTGGTGAGATTGCCATAGAAGACTTGGTGCCGGGCGATGTCGTGATGTTGGCGGCGGGCGACATGATACCGGCGGACATGCGTATTGTTGAGGCTAAAGATTTGTTCGTAAGTCAATCTACGTTGACGGGCGAATCAGATGCCGTGGAAAAGTTTTGCTCCATACAAGAAGAAAGCAAACATTCCAGAAGCGAGATAGAACTCGAGGATATTTGCTATATGGGCTCTAACGTGTTGAGCGGTTCCGCCAAAGGTGTCGTTTTCGCGACAGGAAACGACACCTATATAGGGACTATTGCGAAGAACGTTGTAAGGCATAGGGCAACAACAGCTTTTGACAGAGGTATCACGAAAGTGAGTATGTTACTCATACGTTTCATGCTATTTATGGTGCCTTTCGTGTTTTTGGTCAATGGTGTTACAAAGGGCGACTGGATGCAAGCTTTCATCTTTGCCATCTCGGTTGCGGTGGGACTTACGCCAGAGATGTTACCCATGATAGTGAGCGCCAACCTATCCAAAGGGGCGTTAAAGATGTCTCGCAAAAAGACGATTGTCAAAGATTTGAACGCCATTCAGAACTTTGGCGCCATGAATGTGCTTTGCACTGACAAGACGGGCACGCTGACGCAAGACCATATCGTGTTGGAACAACATATAAATGCCGACGGAACGGAGGATGTGAATAACAGAATTTTGCGGCACGCGTATTTCAATAGCTATTTCCAGACGGGCCTTAAGAACCTCATGGATTGCGCCATCCTTTCACATGTAAAAGAGTTACAGCTTGAAACGTTGAGCGACAATTATCACAAAGTGGACGAGATACCGTTCGACTTCGTGCGCAGGCGGATGTCGGTCGTGGTAGAGGATAACAAAGGAAAACGGCAAATCATCACCAAGGGTGCCGTGGAGGAAATGCTTTCCATTTGCTCGTATGCAGAAACGGATGGAGAGGTGAAACCACTCACAGACAGCCTAAAGCAACGAGCTATGCGGATAGTGGAAGACATGAACAACAAAGGCATGCGAGTGTTAGCATTGGCCCGTAAGACCTTTTTGGATAAGGAAAATAACTTTGAGGTTGAAGACGAGTGCGAGATGGTTCTCATTGGATACCTTGCTTTTCTTGATCCGCCAAAGGAGTCTGCCGCACAAGCCATTTACGAACTTCATTCGCATGGGATAAAAATAAAGGTGTTGTCTGGAGATAATGACGCGGTGGTAAGAACTATCTCGAGACAAGTAGGTATCGATTCTACCATTATGTACACGGGAGGCGAGTTGAGAGAAATGACTGACGAGGAGAAAAGCGCGACCGTGCAAAAGGGTACGCTCTTCGCTAAACTTACGCCCATGCAGAAAGTGGAAATTATCCAAATTTTGCAGAAACAAAACAATACGGTAGGATTCCTTGGCGATGGCATCAATGATGCCGCGGCATTGAGAGAGTCGGATGTTGGCATTTCGGTAGACTCGGCTGTTGACATAGCAAAAGAAAGTGCCGACATTATCTTACTTGAGAAAGACTTGATGGTTCTTGAAGATGGGGTGGTAGAGGGAAGAAAGACTTTCGGAAACATCATCAAATACGTCAAGATGACAGCCAGTTCTAACTTTGGCAATATGTTCAGTGTCATGGTGGCGAGCGCTTTCCTCCCTTTCTTGCCCATGTTGCCGATACATTTGCTGATACAAAATTTGCTGTACGACATTTCACAGACTACCATTCCTTTTGATCGTATGGACAAAGACTATTTGAGCAAACCACGAGTATGGGATTCTTCAGACCTCAGTCATTTCATGATACTGATAGGTCCAATCAGCTCTGTGTTCGATATCGCGACCTATGCCCTTATGTGGTGGACGTTTGGTTGCGACCGTGTGGGCATGGCATCTTTGTTTCAATCAGGCTGGTTCGTGGAAGGTCTGCTTTCGCAAACACTCATTGTTCACATGATACGCACGCGCAAAATTCCTTTTGTGCAAAGCACCGCGTCGTGGCCAGTACTCTTCATGACTTTCGCCATCATGGTTCTTGGCATTTGTATGCCCTTCACCAACTTGGGGGCTTCGATAGGTTTCACGCCGTTGCCTTGGAATTATTTTCCCTGGCTGTTGGCTATTTTGTTCTGTTATTGTTTGCTTACACAAGGTGTCAAGGTCTTATATATACGTAAATACAAAAGGTGGTTATGAAAGCAAGAGTGTTGTTGTTTGTGATGGGCTGCGCCGTTCATTACATAGGACTTGCGCAAAAGGTGTCAGGGCAATATACTACCGAGTGGCAATGCGCAAAGAGCGGAAAGTGCAATCTTGTAAGTTTGCTCAGGCTGCAGGCAAGCATACCCATGGGGCGGCATTCATCCTTCGGCCTTGCGACTATTCATATAGTGAGAGCGCATGGAAACATCGTCAATGATTATCAAACGTTTTCTAACATAGAAGAAGAAAATTGTTTGGCGGCCATCGCGCTGTTGGGGTACACCAAAGAATGGGAGCGTTGCAAACTGTTTGCTGGCGTGCGAAATGTGAACGAAGATTTCTTCACCTCTGACTGTACAGCTCTTTTCACAAACAGCTCGTGTGGAATCTTTCCCACGCTGTCTGCAAGCTATCCCATCGCCAACTATCCTATGAGTGGGCTTACGCTCTTTTTTGAGGCTCATAAGGGAGCGTATAGGTTTAGGAATGCTTTATACAACGGAAGAGGATATAATGGTTGGACGCACGACAATCTGCCGTTTACGCTCAATCCTAAAAATGATGGCGTTTTTGACGTGGCAGAGTTCAAGTACAGCATTCATCACTCGTCCTATTTCGTGGGTGCGGCTTATCATTCTGCCTCGCGTGTCGCCAATATGAAGTATGGAAGTATGGCTGAGTGTCGCCAAAAGGCGAGCGCAGTTTGGTGGATATATGCCGAACAGAATGTTGGAACCTATCATGACGGAAGTCTTAACCTCATGGCTCAATATTCAGAGAACACCGACGTCAACGCGGGCTGTCATCGGTATGCCGAAATAGGATGCGTGTATAACAAAAGGAAGATGAACGCTGGAATATCCTTACAGTATGCTCATTTCAAGCAGGGAGAGGAAGGGTCGATAGAGCTGACGTGTCAAAAACAGATAAGCAAGTCTGTGAGTGTGCAGCCAGTGTTGCAATACATTAAAAACGACCAAGGCGACTTTGCTGTCGCAATGTTTCGGATGTATTGTCACTTTTAAAAATTATTACTGTCCGCTAAACATAGAAATCCTTATTCCAACTCATTGAGACAAAATAGTTCGGATGACAGCATGTTAGCGACAAGCCCCCTTATTCATTTCCTGGTATCTCTGGTGGCGATCACATACCGCTCACCGCCGTTTCGACGGTTTATTTCAACTATTTTATCATGGTCGAGAGATTTTATCAGCTGACCATATACCGGCTGTCCGAAGAAATGTGTACTTTTGCCCATGTTATCTAAGTTTGGGAACAAAAGCAAAGATAACAAAAAGGGCTGATACCTCGTGAGAAGTGTCAGCCCTAAATTTGTATCTTACCCAAAAGTTTAGCGGACAGTAATAATTTTTTATATGCTAAAAGAAAATGACCTGTGACACATGTGTGCCATAGGTCATTTTCTTTAGCCCTATACCCATAAAGCGTATAGCCTGCTCACATCTGTAAGTTGACTTTAGTTGCTACTATTTATGCGCAAATTCGTAATACTTCTCGTCATGCCCTTTTATCTTTTGTTTTCGTGGAGCATTGTCAGCATTCTCATCCAAGTTCCAGTTAGCTATACAACGTACTGCACCTTGATCATTGCTACCTATATTCCATTTGCGTTCAAATCCGTTTTTGGTGAAGGCTCTTCTATAGAAAGAACCTGCCCAGTCTTCCTTGCCATAGGTGTCATTATCTACCCCAAAATGCTTATTAGTGTTTGGACATATCTTTGTTCGTGTTAAGAAAGTTTCTAAAACATCTTGGTTACTATTGTTTTCGACATTAAAAATACGAATAACGTCCATGCTTCTGTTGTATTCCCAAAAAGTTTCAGTCGCAACATCCTCTATGGATATGGGCACATTACCTAACCAACGTGCAGTAACAGAAAGTCTATGTCCTTTCCCATCATCATTCATACCATTAGCACTGATAACATAGCGATATGCACAACGATAACGGTTGCCTACTTCCGTTGCCTTTGCCTTGTTATTATTTTTGCTGCTGTTGTAGATGAAACGTATAGCATAAATGACATCTCTTCCATTGTTCCGTACACGCTTATAAATGCTGTTAAAGTTGATAAAATTACTCTCATCATACTCATCGCCAAACAACCTCAGATACTCAAGCCCATAATATGGCTTCGGATTTCCGTTAGCAGTTTTTTCATCGAAGCTGAGGAGCTTACCTGACATATCCGTTTTGTCCTTATCATTCCAATTATCCCTTAAGCGAAGTTGGAAGTAGGGAAACGCAGCTGTCAATTCGTAAATGCTTGGCATGTGATAGCCTTGAGGATGTTGACCACTACTCATGATAGATTGAAAGCTGTAAGGAAACCCCGGTTTATTACGCTGGTAAAAGAGCCCTTTACCAGTACCTGAGCTCAAGTCGTTGGTAAACCCACTCGGGTTGGCTGCACTGAGGTTAGACTTTGCAAACCTTTCCAAAGGCACGCACCATTTATATTTTTTGCTGCCAGGACGTTTCACTTTCAGGTTGACATTTATCACCTTTCCCATATATTTACTCCAATCCACTATGGGCTGATTCCATTCATCTGTTATCTGTCCATAGGGGTTGTTGGCTACCAAAAACTCTCCACGCTTCACCGTTTTAAAATTAGAGTCCGTCCAGCCTAAGGCAAAACCTCCGTGGTAGGACGTGATAGACGTGTTATGCTCCATGTAGCCGTCACCATTAAACTCTCTCTTACCATGCTCTATAGGCATTCCCCATACCCAGAACTCATCGTAATCAACTCCTTTCTTATGCTCACCTTCCAATTTGCATTGGTAAGCCATTTCCTTATCCGAGCCGTTTTCCCTTCCACCTAAATTACGTTCGTCTTTAGTGAAATACCACTTCCAATAATCGGCTACCTTATTAAATTTTTTTTGGTCGTTCAAAATATGCACATTACTATTTTGGTTAGGTAGATCCCAATCATTAAGAATGTAAAAAATATTCCCCGTCAGTGCAGTACTTGCAAACATATATTTGTAATCTTCGGGATTTGTTATCAACTTATCATTCCTCTTTATCTTGATATGAAATACCACTCCTTGTGGTTTAAATTGAAGTCCTGAGAATGCAATTTTGTTTTTTCCTTTTATCTCTAATTTCTTCCATTCTGCAACAAAGGGTATATTAAACTTGCGATAGTTCTTTCCTTTGATGCTCACAAGCTCATTCAGTTTCTTTGTATCTTGATAAAATTCTACTGACAATGGAACACTGTCATTGAATACACGTTCCATTGTACCACCGATGATACCACAGATGTACCATTTGCTGCTACCGTCTGTCTCTTTCTCTATAGGTATTTCATTATTATTAGGCCACTCCAATTTAATTTCGGGGTAATAGGTACTTAATTGGAAACCTCCATTTACTTTCTTTACTTGTTTCCATAGAATCTTAAGGTATGCAATATGCCTCCTTGCATTATCATTCATATCATTATCTTCCTTGATAATGTAGGCATCTGTTTCAAACTCTTGAGGGTCATTACCCAGAAGATTAAAGTTTTCATCCATGGTTACAGCTGCGCGTGTACCTTCTGTAGCGTCATCGGAAGGTAATGCTGCTACTGTCGGCATTTCTGCCCCGGCTGTACTTTCATCTATGGTGATAGAGGTTGTCTTAGTAGGTAATGTGAGGTCATGCCCATTCTCATTAGACGAGATAACCGCTTCGGAACAAGCTGATACTACAAACATCAGTACCAGTAAAAATGTGTATAACTGTATTCTTCTCATTATATTTGAATTTTGTTTTATTGTTTACTCGTCATATCCTGAATAATCGTCACCATCAGATACTGGTTCCAACTCCGTCTTTTCATAATTA